>NZ_JBSFUB010000020.1:0-91739 GCF_053591575.1 Streptomyces altiplanensis
CAAGACCTTCACCGCGACCGTGGTGCTGCAACTGGTGGCCGAGGGCAAGATCGGGCTGGACGTCCCGGTGGCCGGCCACCTGCCCGAGTTCGGGCCGCCCACCGCGTCGCCGGCGGCGCTGCCGCGGCTCAGGCGCTCGGCTGCTTCCGGCAGTCCTGCGACGCGCTCCGGCGTTCGGGGAGCAGCCGGGAGCCGGCCATGCGCTCGCCGAAGACGTCGTCCGGGTTGGACAGCACACAGGTCTCCAGCGACAGACAGCCGCAGCCGATGCAGTCGGTGAGGTGGTCGCGGAGCCGGCCGAGCTGCTTGATCCGCTCGTCCAGTTCCGAGCGCCACGCCTCGGAGAGCCGTGCCCAGTCCTCGTGGTTGGGGGTGCGCTCCTCGGGGAGTTCCGCCAGGGCGTTCCTGATCGTCGCGAGCGGTATGCCGACGCGCTGCGCCGCGCGCACGAAGGCGACGCGGCGCAGCGCGTCACGGCTGTAGCGTCGCTGGTTGCCCGTGGTCCGGCGGCTGGTGATCAGGCCCTTGGACTCGTAGAAGTGGAGGGCGGACACGGCGGCGCCGCTGCGCGCTGACAGCTGGCCGACGGTGAGCTCGTGGATCTTCTCTGGTATCTGCGGCACTCCTCGAACCCTACTGGCCCCGTCGTTGACAGAACACTGGAGCCGAACCATGCTGAGCAAGCGCTTAGACAAGCTGTCGGAACGCGAGTATGCAGCCGCATGAGAGGCAGGGGCCGGGACATGGCAGAGCCGAGGATCTTCACTTCCGCCGAGGAGCTGCGCGCCGGGGTGGGCGAGCAGCTGGGGCACAGCGAGTGGCTGGACGTCGACCAGAAGCGGATCGACCTCTTCGCCGAGGCCACCGGCGACCACCAGTGGATCCACGTGGACCCGGAGAAGGCCGCGGCGGGCCCGTTCGGGACGACGATCGCGCACGGCTACCTGACGCTGTCGCTGCTGCCGGCGCTCGTCCCGCAGATCATGCGGGTCGAGGGCGCGAAGATGGGCATCAACTACGGCACCAACAAGGTGCGCTTCCCGTCCCCCGTGCCGGTCGGCTCGCGGCTGCGCGCGACGGCGGTGCTCAAGGAGGTCACGGAGGCGGGCGGCGGCGTACAGGTGACGGCCGTCGTCACGGTGGAGCGCGAGGACGGCGACAAGCCCGCGTGCGTGGCGGAGTCGGTGTCCCGCTACTACTTCTGAACTACTTCTGAGCGGTGACCATCCGCAGAACGAGGTCGGCGTACAGCGCGCCGACCTCGTCAGGCGTCCTGCGCCCCTGCGCGTTGAACCAGCGCGCCACGTCGATGCACAGCGACAGCACGGCGAGGGTGGTGCCCGGGACGTCCGGGACGTCGAACTCCCCCGCCTTCACACCGTCGTTCAGGATCCGGCGTACGGCGGCGTCGCTGCGGCGGCGCAGTTCGACGATCTCCGTGCGGTGCTCCTCGCTGAGCGCGTCGAGCTCGTACTGGACGACGCGCGCCGTGGTGTGCCGCTCCGCGTGCCAGCGGACGAAGGAGCGTACGGCGCCGTCGAGCCGCTCGGCGGCCGTGCCGGGGCCCTCCGCCGCGGCCTGGAGGATCTTCAGGGCCTTGTCGTGCCCGATGCGGCTGATCCGGTGAAGGAGCTCTTCCTTCGTCTTGTAGTGGATGTAGAGCGCGGCAGGGCTCATCCCCGCGCGGCCCGCGATGTCGCGGGTCGTGGTCGCGTGGTAGCCCCGCTCGGCGAACGCCTCGACAGCGGCGACCAGCAGCTTCCTGGCCGCCTCGGGGGTGACCTCGCCCCACGGCTTGTCCACGCCGCCGGCCGTCTCGCCGGCCGTCTCGTCCGCCGCACTCATGGCTCGCCCCTTCCGTCTTCCGTCCCGCAGGAACGAACACCATACCCCGAAGGTGAGCAAGCGCTTAGAGCTTGCCCGGGCTCAGAGCTTCTGGAACGGGTCGTGCTCGGCGAGGAGCTTCTCCAGGCGGGCCTGGTCGACGCGGCTCACGATCTGCCCGGCCTCCTGCCGGTCCCTGACCACCTTGGCGAGGGTGAAGGCGGAGGTCACCAGGTACAGGACGCCGACGCCGAGGAAGGCGCGCACCCAGGGGTCGGCGTCCATGGAGAGGATGCCCAGGGACACCGCGCCCAGGGCCGTCACGAAGGCGGCGACGGCCTGCCCGTAGTACGCCGTCGTGTTCTGCTGCTTCACCGGTGTGTCACTCATGGCCGCCAGCATGGGCGGGGGCGGCGCGGGCCGCATCCGCTCCCGTACTCACTTCGCGTACTCACAGCCGCCGGACCGGGTTCCCCTCCAGGAAGGCCGCGATGTCCTCCACCGCCTGCTCGTAGTAGGTGCGGTAGTTGCGTTCGGTCACGTAGCCGAGGTGCGGCGTGGCGAGCAGGTTCGGCAGCGAGCGCAGCGCGTCGCCGTCGGGGAGCGGCTCCGTTTCGAACACGTCCACGCCGGCGCCTGCGATCCACCCCTCGCGCAGCGCCCGGACGAGCGCGGCCCGGTCCACGATGGCGGCGCGCGAGGTGTTGACGAGGTAGGCCGAGGGCCGCATCCGCCTCAGCTCGTCCGGGCCGAGCAGCCCGCGGGTCCGGTCGCCGAGCACCAGGTGGACCGAGACGAAGTCGCTGGTTTCGAGCAGCTCCTCCTTGGTGGGCGCGAGCCGGACGTCCTCGGCCCGGGCCCGCTCGGCGGTCAGGTTCTGGCTCCAGGCCGTCACGTCCATGCCGAAGGCCCTGCCGATCCGCGCCACCCTGCTGCCGGTCCTGCCGAGTCCCAGCAGCCCCAGGCGGCGGCCGTACAGGTCGGTGCCGACGGTGCTCTGCCACGGGCCGTGCTCGCGCAGGGCCGTGCTCTCCCGGACCACCTGCCGGGCCAGTCCGAGGATCAGCGCCCAGGTGAGCTCGACCGGAGGCTCGGAGCTGCTCGCCGTCCCGCACACCGTGACTCCGTGGAGCGCGGCGGCGCCGAGATCGATGGAGGCGTTGCGCATTCCCGAGGTGACCAGCAGCCTGAGGCGGGGCAGCCGGGCGAACAGCCCGGCGGTGAACGGGGTGCGCTCCCTCATCACGACGACGATCTCGCAGTCGCCGATCGCTTCGGCCAGTTCGCCCTCGTCGGCGAAGTGTTGCCGCAGCGACGTCACTTCCACCGCGTCGGCCACCCGGGACCAGTCGGCGGTGGACAGCGCGACGCCCTGGTAGTCGTCGAGCACGGCACAGCGCAGCTTCATCGTCGTCCCTCCGTCACGGAGCTTGGAGCGTACGCCGGTTCAGAAAGCGGAGACCCCCGTCAGGGCGCGGCCGATGACGAGCTTCTGGATCTGGCTGGTGCCTTCGTAGAGCGTCATCACACGGGCGTCGCGCAGCAGCTTGCCGGCCGGGTACTCGTCGATGTAGCCGTAACCGCCGAAGACCTGGAGGGCGTTGTTCGCGGCGCGCACGGCGGCCTCGGAGGCGAAGAGCTTCGCCTTGGACGCCTCGGTGACGAACGGCTCGCCGCGGTCGATCAGGTCGGCGACGCGCCAGGTCAGCAGGCGGGCGGCGTCCACGTCCACCGCGATGTCGGTGATGAGTTCCTGGACGAGCTGGTGGTGGGCGATGGTCCTGCCGAACTGCTCGCGCTCGGTCGCGTACTTCACCGCCGAGTCCAGGGCCGCCTGCGCGATGCCGACACAGCCCGCCGCGACCGACATGCGGCCCTTGGCGAGGGCGGACATGGCGACCGAGAAGCCCTTGCCCTCGGGCGCCACCATCGCGGAGGCGGGGACCCGTACGTCCTCCAGGAACAGCTCCGCGGTGGCCTGGCCGCGCAGGCCGAGCTTGCCGTGGATCTCGCGGCGGGTGAGGCCGGGAGTGTCGGTGGGCACCAGGAAAGCGGAGACGCCCTTGTGGCCGGGGGCGTCGGTGGAGCGGGCGAAGAGCAGCACCACGTCGGCCCAGGTGCCGTTGGTGATGAACATCTTGGAGCCGTTGATGACGTACGCGTCGCCGTCGCGCACGGCGCGGGTGGCGAGGCTGCCCGCGTCGGAGCCCGTGCCGGGTTCGGTGAGCCCGAAGCAGCCGACCAGATCGCCGGAGGTGAGGCCGGGCAGCCACTGCCGCTTCTGCTCCTCGGTGCCCCAGTGCGCGACGGTCTTGGCGACCAGACCGAGCGATACGGACACGATGCCGCGCACCGAGGAGTCGCCGCGGCCGAGTTCCTCCGTGACGAGGCAGTACGCGAGGTGGTCGCCGCCGGAGCCGCCGTACTCCTCGGGGATCGTCAGGCCGAGGAAGCCGAGGGCGCCGAGCTTCTTCACGACGGCGCGGTCGACGCTCTCGGCCCGGTCCCAGGCGACGGCGTGCGGTGCGATCTCGCGGTCGGTGAAGTCCTTGGCGAGCTGCCGCACCGCGGTCTGTTCCTCGCTGAGCTCCAGATTCATCCCGGCACCCCACTTTTCATGAGCGTTTAATTAGCACTGCTAGTTTCTTGTTGGCACGCCTACTATGTGCCGCATGGCCCGACCGCGCAAGCCCCTCCTCAGCCGTGACCGCATCGTGGGCGCGGCAGGTGCGCTCGTGGACTCCGAAGGGCTCGACGCGGTCTCCACGCGCCGGCTCGCCGCCGAGCTCGGGGTCAGCGGGCCGTCCCTCTACAACCACTTCCGCAACAAGGACGAGATCCTCGACGCGGTCGCCGACACGGTCAGCGCCAAGGTCGACCTGTCGATGTTCGACCCGTCGGACGGCCGCGACTGGCGGACCGCGCTGCACGACTACGCCGTCTCCTACCGCGCGGCACTCACCGAGCACCCCAACATCGTCCCGGTGCTGGCCCGGGGGCCGGGGCGGCGGCCCGCGGGGCTGCGGGTCGCCGACGCCGTGTTCGGCGCGATGGTCAGGGCGGGGTGGCCGCCGGCCCAGGCGACGTACATCGGTGCGCTGATGCGGTACTTCATCACCGGCTCGGCGCTCGGCTCGTTCGCGAGCGGCTTCGTCGACGACGAGACGGCGTACGACCCGGCGGACTATCCGCACCTCGGCCAGGCCCATCTGCTCGCCGAGCGGCGGCAGAAGGTCGACGAGGGCGCCTTCGAGACGGGGCTGCGGGCGCTCGTCGACGGCTTGGCCCTCCAGTACGCGCAGTTGGGGACGGTCCGGCCCTCGCCGAACCGTTCCTGACGCACCCTGGGGCCATGGCGCACCACGACTCCCCCGCTCCTTCCCCCTCCCCCGCCGCCCGCCTCGCGGCGCTCGCCGCCCTCCTCGCCGACGAGACCCGGGCCTCCTTCTGCCTGGCACTGCTCGACGGGCGGGCCTGGACGGCCGGCGAACTGGCGCGCCATGCGGGGGTGGCCGCGTCGACCGCGAGCGAGCACCTCGGCAGGCTCGTCGGCGGCGGGCTCCTCGCCGAGGAGCGGCAGGGCAGGCACCGGTACGTCCGGCTCGCCGACGCGCGGGCGGCGCACCTCGTCGAGGACCTCGCCGCACAGGCGGCGCCACCGGCCGGCGAGCGGCCGGACCCGCCCCGTTCACTGCGGGCGGCGAGTGCGAGCGGCGCGATGGCCCGCGGGCGCACGTGCTACGACCACCTGGCCGGGCGGATCGGCACCGTGATCGTGGACGCGATGACCGCGCGCGGCCTGCTGCGGCAGGACGCCGGTTTCGCCCTCACGGACGGCGGAGTGGACTGGTTCGGCGCGCTGGGCATCGGCCTGGAGCGCACGGGCCGACGGCCGCTGGTGCGCGCCTGCCTCGACTGGACGGAGCGCCGGCCGCACCTGGCGGGGGTGGCGGGAGCGGCGCTGTGCCGTCATGCGCTGGACGCGGGGTGGTGCGTACGGATCGGTTCGGGGCGGGCGGTGAAGGTGACGCCGAAGGGGGAACGGGCGCTGCACGAGGCGCTGGGGATCGAGCCGGGGACACTCCTGCGGACGCCGGCCCGCGACTGAGGCGGGCCGGGTCCGGCCGTGCCCGGCCCCGCGCCCGCACGCGGGCGGAGAGCGCGTCCCCCTTGCCCGGCGGCTCGTCAGGTCATGCCACCGGAGGCCCGGGCGGGGCGACCAGGGCCTCGGACTGGTTCGCGCGCCGAAGGGCGTCGGCGACGAAACCGCCGGCCTTCAGCTCCTCGACGACGTCCCTGAGGAACTGGACGGTCCCGGGCCGTCGGGTCCTGGTCGTGCCCACCGCCTGCTGGATCCGCATGAACCGGTCCTCGATCAGCCGGACTCCGGGATGCGTCGCGACGAACTCGGTCATCGGCTGCCTGATGCCGGCCGCGGCCTCCAGACCCTGGGCGCGGAACACGTCGACTCCTTCCTCTCCGCGCACGACGCTCGCGTGCTGGAGGGTGCTGGAGAGGAAGAGGTCGTAGGCGGACCCGCGCTTCACGCCGATCCGCACCCCCGCACGGTCGACGTCGGCGGCCGTGACGCAGGGCGAGTCGCCGGGCACGGCGAACACCCCCTCGATCACGACGTACGGCGCGGTGAAGGCGACCTCGGCCTCACGTGCGGGCTCGACGGCCAGGAAGCACAGGTCGGCCCGGCCCGCCGTCATCGCCTCGTACGACTTGCGCGCCGCGTCGAAGCAGACCAGTTCCACCGGCACGCCCAGCCGCGCGCCGATCTCGCGGGCGATGTCGACCGTGACGCCGGCCGGCGCCGTCGGGGTGCCCCGGGCCAGGACCGGGTTGCCCAGATCGACGGAGGCGCGCAGCACGCCCTTCGGCGCCAGGTCCCCGGCTACGGCAACGTTCAGGATCGTCATGACGCGGAGTGCAGGGCGCCTTGTGACCGGGCGGCCGGCGCCCCCACCGGGGCCGGCGGGCGGGGAAGAGCTCCCGCACTCTTCGGTGAGCGCCGAACTGCCACGGCGTTACGTTCGGGGGCATGACAACGTCCGCACCGAACGCACGTGCCGTGCTCCGTGACTTCCGGTTCGTCGTGCCTGAGGCGCCCGCCGGCGGCGCACCCGGGACCGTGCGACGGCTGCGCGGCGCCGTGGCACCGGCGTGCGGCGCACTCGGCGCACTCGGCATACTGCTGGAGGAGACCGCCTCATGAACCGCTGGGAAGCGTTCCGCGCCCTGCACCACCGCCCCGGCGCCCCGCTGGTCCTCCCCAACGCCTGGGACCACGCCTCCGCCGCCGCGCTCGCCGAGGCCGGTTCCGCCGCCGTCGGGACGACCAGCCTCGGGGTCGCGTCGGCCGCCGGAAAACGGGACGCGACCGGCACGGCACGCGAGGAGACCGTCCGCCTGGGCACCTCGCTCGCCCGGCTGCCGGTACCGGTCACCGTGGACATCGAGGGCGGGTTCGGCATGGACCCGGCCGGGGTCGCGGAGCTGGCGGCGGATCTCCTGCGGGCGGGGGTGGCCGGGGTGAACATCGAGGACGGACGCCCCGGCGGCACGCTCGCGCCGGTGGCGTACCAGCAGGAGCTGATCGGCGCGGTGAAGGAGGCGGCGCCGGCGCTCTTCGTCAACGCCCGCACGGACACGTACTGGCTGCCGGGCCACGCGGACGGGACGGCGCGCCGGCTGTCCGCCTACCAGGAGGCGGGCGCCGACGGCCTGTTCGTGCCGGGGCTGCAGGACGAGTCCGTCATCGCCGCCCTGACGGCCGGGTACGAGGCACCGCTCAACATCCTCTACGCACCGGGGCGGCTGACGGTCGCACGGCTGGCCGGGCTGGGCGTGGCCAGGGTCAGCACGGGGTCCCTGCTGTTCCGGGCGGCCGTTCAGCACGCGGTGGACGTGGCGGGGGCGGTGGCCCGGAGCGGCGGGGTGGACGGGGCGGGCGTGCCGTCGTACGCGGTGGCTGACGGGTGGGCGGACTCGTACGGGAGGTAGGAGGCGAGCCCGCCCCGCGGGGTCAGCCGTGCGCTTCCGGCGACAGCCCTCGCCCCCGGGCCGTCGCTTCCCCGAACGCCCCCTCCCCCAGCGCCGCCGTCGCCAGCGCCCGCGCCCTGTCCACGTCGGCGCGTTCCGACAGCGGCAGGCTCGCGTCCACCGACTCGCGGAGGGCGGCGGCCGTGCCCAGGAGTTCGGCGGCGCGGGTTGCCTCGCCCATCGCCGCCCGCGCACCCGCCAGGCCCTCCAGGGCCAGGGCCACCGCGCGGGGATCCGCCGTCCTGCGGGCCGCCGCCAGGCCCTCCAGGTGCAGCGACAGCGCGCGCTCCGCGTCCCCGCGCTGTTCGGCGGCGTAGCCGAGCTGCGCGAGGATCAGCGCGGCGCCGGAGTCGACGCCGAGGCGGCGGTTCCACTCCAGCCAGGGGCGCAGGTGCTTCTCGGCGGTGTCGAGGTCGCCCCGGCGGCGGGCGCCGAGGGCGAGGCCGGTCTCGGCGAACTGTTCGGCGGGGCGGTGGGACTGCTCCGCCGCGAGCCGCCGCGCCCGCTCGTGGTAGTCGGTGGCGCGCGCGTCGTCGCCGGTCAGCAGTGCGACGCGGCCGAGGCGGGCCAGCAGGAAGGACACGTCGGTCCACAGCTGGAGTTCCTGCGCGCTGCGTACGCCCTCCTGGTGCAGGCGGGCCGCCTCCTCGTACGATCCGGCGATCTCCGCCAGTACGCCCAGGTGCTCCGAAGAGCGCAACTGGCCCCAGCGGTCGCCCAGTTCACCGAACAGCGCCGCGCTCTCCTCCGCGCTGGCGCGCATCGCGGGCAGGTCGCCCCGGTAGCCGGCCCTGGTGGCGCGGGCGACCAGTACCGCCGCCACGCCCCAGCGGTCGCCGGCCGCCCTGAACTCCTCCAGTATCGCGCCGAGTCCGCCGTCCCGGAGCTCCACGCTGTCGAAGCCGCACCGTGCGAACTCCAGCAGCAGACGGGCCCGCGGGTCCGCCGCGCCGAAGGACCCGTCCAGGTCTCCGCCCAGCAGCGAATCGTCCCCGGTGAGCAGGGCGAAGGCCGCGCGTCTCGCCCCGGCGCCGGCCCGGGCCCCCGCCGGTCCGCCCGCGCACCCCAGCGCGAGGTCCAGCGCCCGGCACGCCTCGCCGAGGCGCCCGCGCAGGAACCAGTACCAGGACATCGCGTTGACGAGCCGCAGCGCGAGCGCCGCGTCTGCCCGCTCCACCGCCGTGTCCAGCGCGGCGCGCACGTTGTCGGCCTCGCCGTCGATCCTGCGCAGCCACCGGTGCTGCTCGCTGCCGTAGAGGCGGGGCTCGGCCTGTTCGAGCAGGTCGGCGCAGTGGGCGGCGTGGCGGAGCCGTGCCGGCAGGGACTCGCCCGCCTCCTCCAGGCGCTCCCCGCTGTACGCCGTCACGGATTCGAGCATCCGGTAGCGGGCCTCGTACGCGCCGGACGGCACGTCCTCGACCAGGACCGGGACCACCAGCGAGCGGTCCACGAGGCGGGTGACCAGGTCGAGGACCTCGTCGGCCCGTACGTCCCCGGACGCGCACACCGCTTCCGCCGCGTCGAGGCCGAACCCGCCGCGGAACACGGCCAGCCGGCGCAGGACGCTCTGCTCGGGGGCGGTCAGCAGATCCCAGCTCCAGTCGATCACCGCGCGCAGGGTGCGCTGGCGCGCGGGGGCGTCGCGGCGTGCCTGGTTGAGGAGCCGGAGGCAGTCGTGCAGGCGGTCGGCGACTGCGTGGACGCCCAGGGCCCGTACCCGGGTGGCCGCGAGTTCCAGGGCGAGCGGGATGCCGTCGAGGCGGCGGCAGACGAGGGTGACGGCTTCGGCGTTGCTCTCGTCCAGGACGAAGCCGGGCGCGGCCGCCGCAGCGCGGGCCGCGAAGAGCCGTACCGCGTCGGCCTCGGTCAGTGGCGCCACCGCGTCCAGGGTCTCGCCCGCGATGGCCAGCGGCTCCTGGCTCGTGGCGATGATGTGCAGGTGCGGCGCCCGGCGCAGGAGTTGTTCGGCGAGGGCGGCGACGGGCCCGACGACGTGCTCGCAGTTGTCCAGGACGAGCAGCAGCCGCCGTGGACCGACCGCTTCGGCGAGACGGTCCGCCGTGGCTCCGGAACCGGCGCCGCCGCCTCCCCCGTCGCCCGGGATGTCGTCGCGTACGCCCAGGGCCGCCGCCACGCTCTCCACGACCGAGGCCGTCCCGCCGCCCCGCGCGCCCGCGAGTTCGACGAGCCACACGCCGTCGGCGAAGGTGCCCGCGAGCCGCGCCGCCGCCTCCAGGGCCAGGCGCGTCTTGCCCACCCCGCCGGGGCCGGTGAGCGTCACCAGACGGGCTTCGGCGGCCAGCGCGCACACCCGGGCCACCGCGTCGTCACGCCCGACCAGCCCGGTCACCGGCGCGGGCAGGTTCGTACGCGGCCGCCGGACCTCGGCAGGGGCCGGAGCGGACGCGGGGGCCGGCGCGGGGGCCAGCGCGGGGTCCTGCTCCAGGACCGCCTGGTGGAGGGCGGTCAGTCCGGGGCCGGGATCGAGCCCCAGCTCCTCGGCCAGCCGGTCCTTGAGGTCGCGGTAGGCGTCCAGCGCCTCCGTCGGACGCCCGGCGCGGTAGAGGGCCCGGATGTGGGCGGCCCGCAGCCGCTCCCGCAGCGGGTGCAGCGCGACCGGGCCCGCCAGCTCGTCGGCCAGTGCGCCGTGTTCGCCCAGCTCCAGGCGCAGTTCGGCGAGTTCTTCCACCGCCGTCAGCCGCTGTTCCTCCAGCCGGGCCGCCTCCGCCCGCACGAATCCGGTGTCACGGAAGTCGGCGTACGCGTCCCCGCGCCACAGGCCCAGCGCGTCCGCGAGCAGTGACGCCTTCGTACGCCCGTCACCGGCCGCGCGCGCACGGGCGGCCAGCGCCCCGAACCTGGCCGCGTCCACCGCCTCGTCCGCGACGCGCAGCGCGTAACCGGCCGGACCGTACGCCACCAGGGCCCTGGCTCCGGGCTCGGCCTTCTCCAGCGCCCTGCGCAGCTGCGAGACCTTGGTCTGGAGGGTGTTGCCGGGGTTGCCCGGCACGGCGCCCTCGCCCCACAGGTCGTCGATCAGCCGGTCCACCGGAACGGGCCGCCCGTGGTGCACCAGCAGACGGGCGAGCAGCGCGCGGACCTTGGGCTCGGGAATGACGACGGGTGAGCCGTCGTCCGTCGTCACGTCCAGCGGGCCCAGCACTTCGAATCGCATGGCGCCCACGCTAATGCGCGCGCCGGCACCGGAGCCGGGGCGGGCCGTGCGCCGCCGTGCGCGGTCCGTCAGCGGTCCGTGCGCGGCCCGCCCCAAGGTGGTCACATCAGCCCGACCCAAGCAGTACTGGCCGAAGAGGAAGCAGACACCATGTCCGACACCGCCCCCGTCTCCCGGGAGATCCGGCTCGTCTCCCGCCCCGCCGGCACCCCCGTCCCCGAGGACTTCGCCCTCGTCACCACCCCCGTTCCGGAGCCCGCCGAGGGCCAGGTCCTCGTCCGCAACACCTGGATGTCGGTGGACCCGTACATGCGCGGCCGGATGGACGACGTCCCCGCCTACATCCCGCCCTTCGCGCTGGACACCGCGATGGACGGCAGCGCGATCGGCGAAGTGATCGCCTCCCGCGACGCTTCCGTACCCGTCGGCGCGACCGTCTCGCACTTCCTGGGCTGGCGGGAGTACGCCGTCCTCGACGCGGCGGCCGCGACCGTGGTGGACCTGTCCCTGGCCCGCCCGCAGGACTACCTGGGCGCACTGGGCACCACGGGCCTGACCGCGTACGCCGCGCTCACCCGCACCGCCCCGGTCCGCGAGGGCGACGTGGTGTTCGTCTCCGCCGCGGCGGGGGCGGTCGGCAGTGTCGCCGGGCAGCTGGCGAGAAAGCTCGGCGCGTCCCGGGTGATCGGTTCGGCGGGCGGCCCGGCCAAGACCAAGAAGCTGCTCGACGGTTTCGGTTACGACGCGGCCGTCGACTACCGCCAGGGCGCCGTCGCCGAGCAGCTCGCGCAGGCCGCCCCCGAAGGCATCGACGTCTATCTGGACAGCGTGGGCGGCGACCATCTCCAGGCCGCGATCGGCGCGATGCGCACCGGCGGCCGGATCGCGCTCGTCGGCGCGATCAGCGGTTACGACGCCACCGGACCGGCACCGGGCCCCGACAACCTCTTCCGGGCCGCCGCCCGGGAAGTCACCTTGCGCGGCATGCTCGTCAGCAGCCACTTCCCGCTCTTCCCCGAGTGGACCGCCAAGGCGGCGGGCTGGCTCGCGGACGGTTCGCTGCGCACCGAGGAGACCGTGGCCGACGGCATCGAGCAGGCGCCGGCCGCTTTCCTCGGCATGATGCGCGGTGCGAACACCGGCAAGATGCTGGTCCGTCTCGAAGGCGGCCGGCGATGAGCAAGCACGCACTGCTGGTGGTCGCCCACCCCCGGCCCGACTCCCTCACCGCGCAGCTCGCGGAGCGGGCCCGCGTCCGTCTCGCGGCGGACGGCTACAGCGTCGACGTACTGGACCTGCACGCCGAGGACTTCGATCCGCGGATGGCCCCGGCCGACGAGCCCGACTGGGCGGACCAGGAGAAGGAGTACTCCCCCGAGGTACGGGCCCACATGCGCCGCGTCGAAGCGGCGGACACGGTCGTCGTGGTCTTCCCGCTGTGGTGGTTCGGGCTGCCGGCCGTCCTCAAGGGCTGGATCGACCGGGTGTGGAACCACGGCTTCGCGTACGGGCGGCCCGTTCCCCGCCTGCGCGGCAAGCGGATGCTGTGGCTCGCTCTGGCCGCCTACGAGGAGGAGGCGTTCACGGGGGCGGGGTGGGACGAGCTGGTCGGCCGTCAACTGCGGGTCGGGATCTCGGAGTACTGCGGCATCGAGGACGCGGAGGTGCACTTCGTGTACGACTCGCTCAAGGCGGGGGCGGACGCCCTGAAGGAGGCGGACGTGGCACTGGACGCGCTCGGCGCGTAGCGCGTGCGGGGGCAGGGCGGGGGCGCGCATCCATGTGGAGGTACGCGGCGCCGGCGGTCATGATGACCGCATGAGCAATCGCGTACTTCCCGTGGAAGCCCTGATCGTTGTGGACGTTCAGTCCGCCTTCGTCTCCGGTGACGGGGCGGTGCCCGGGGCCGCCCTGCTCCTGGACCGGACGGCGGACCTGATCGCACGGGCACGGAGGAGCGGGGCGCTCGTCGTCCACCTTCAGAACGACGGGCCGGCCGGAGCGGACGACGAGCCCCACACGCCCGGCTGGGAACTCCACCACCCCGTCGAGGCCGGCCCCGCCGAGGCCGTGATCCGCAAGGCCCACGACGACGGCTTCGAAGAGACCTCTCTGCGCGGCCTGTTGGACGGCGCGGGGGTACGGGCGCTCACCGTCTGCGGCCTGATGTCCGAGATGTGCGTCCAGGCGACGGCCCGCACGGCCCTGGAACTGGGGTACCGGGTCGTCGTCCCGCACGACGCCCACGCGACGCACGACATCCCCGCGGCGCCCGGAATCAGTGACGGGGTCCCTGCCGCCATGGTCGCGCGGGTCGCCGAATGGGCCCTCGGCAGCGAGGTCGAGATCACCGCTCACGCCGCAGACGTCACGTTCACCGCCCCGCCCTCGCGTCGCGAACCGACGGCAAGGGCAAGGGCGACGGCAACGGCCTGACAGCCTCCGGTACCGGCAAAAAGAAAAGGCAAGGAGATTACCCGCTCCTTGCCACTCTTAACTTATAGCGCACTGGGGGGCTTGCGGCAAGGCCCCCGTCGTGCCGCAGAATCATCGGCCGAAGCCAGGATCTGCGGAAATAGGAGTCTCTGAATGCGTGTGCTGTTGTCTACGTACGGGTCGCGCGGGGACGTCGAACCGCTGGTGGGACTCGCGGTGCGGTTGCGGGAACTCGGCGCGGAGGTGCGGGTGTGCGCGCCGCCGGACGAGGACTTCGCGCAGTTGCTGGCCGGTGTCGGCGTGGAGCTGGTGCCGGTCGGCCGGTCGGCGCGCGCGCTGATGACCGGGGCACCGCCGTCGCCGGCGAACCTGCCCCAGCGTGCGGCCGAGTTGATCGCCGACCAGTTCGAGGTGGTCACCGCGGCGGCCGAGGGGTGCGACGTGCTGGTGGCGACCGGCGCGATGCCGGCCGCGGCCGGCGCGCGGTCGGTGGCCGAGAAACTGGGCATCCGTTCGGTGTCCGTGACCTTCCAGCAGCTCACCCTGCCCTCGCCGCACCACCCGCCGCTGGCGTATCCGGGCCGGCCGTTCCCGCCGGAGGTGACCGACAACCGGGAGCTGTGGGACCTGGACGCCCGGAGCATCGACGCGCTGTTCGGCGAGGCGCTCAACACGAACCGGGTGTCGGCCGGCCTGCCCCCGGTGGACAACGTCCGCGACTACGTCATCGGTGACCGGCCGTGGCTGGCGACGGACCCGGTCCTGGACCCGTGGCTGGAGACGCCGGACCTCGACGTCGTGCAGACCGGCGCGTGGATCCTGCCGGACGAACGCCCGCTGCCGGCCGAGCTGGTGGCGTTCCTGGAGGCCGGCGAACCACCGGTGTACGTGGGCTTCGGCAGCATGCCGATGCGCGCCTCGCAGGACGCCGCCCAGGTGGCCGTCGAAGCGGTCCGCGCACAGGGCCGCCGGGTAGTCGTCTCCCGCGGCTGGGCCGGCCTGGGCCTGATCGACGACCGGGACGACTGCTTCGGCGTCGGCGAGGCCAACCACCAGGCGCTGTTCGGCCGGGTGGCCGCCGTCGTGCACCACGGCGGCGCGGGCACCACGACGACGGCCGCCGGGGCCGGCGCGCCGCAGGTGGTGGTGCCCCAAGGGGTGGACCAGCCGTACTGGGCCGGCCGGGTGGCCGCTCTGGGCACCGGCGCGGCGCACGACGGTCCGGTGCCGACCTTCGAGTCCCTGTCGGCCGCGCTCAGGACGGCCCTGGCCCCCGAGACCCGCGCACGGGCGAAGGCCGTGGCCGGAACCGTCCGCACCGACGGGGCGGCGGTGGCCGCGAAGCTGCTGCTCGACGCGACCGGCTGAGAAAGGCCGCCCGGGCCCGCGTGCGCCACGCGGGCCCGCCGGGCCGGGACCCGGAACACGCGGGCACGGGCCGGGGCCCGGGACACGAGAAACCGCACACCCTGGCGACCGGAACCGACCACGGCCGTGGGGACCACGTCGGGCAGAGCGCTGCCCGACGTGGTCCCCGGGTTCGTCACGCGGTCCAAACGTCTTGTCGCGCGCAACGGCCGCAAGCGGCCTCTTATCGGAGCTGATGACGTGAACCCCCTGACCACCAGTGCGTTCGACCTTCCCGACCGCCTCTCCCCCAAGGCCGACCCGACACTGATCGCCGGCGACGAGCAGCACTTCGCGGCCATCGCGGAGTGCCTCGAGCAGACGATCGCCGACCTGTCCGACCGCCTCGCCGCCGAGCGCAGGGCGCCCGGCGGTCTGGGCCGGCAGGCGATGGAGCGGGACACGGAGATCCACCGGCTGACCACTCGCCTGCGCGCACTGCGCCGCTTCGGCCTGGACCTGTGCCTCGGGCACATGGTCGGCGCGGACGGCTCCGAGCCCGTGTACGTCGGACGGCTCGGCCTGACGGACAGCGCGGGCCGCCGGCTGCTGCTCGACTGGCGCTCCCCGGCGGCCGAGCCGTTCTTCGGAGCCACCCACGCCAACCCGATGGGGCTGGCGAGCCGCCGCAGGTACCGCTGGACCCGCGGCCGGATCAGCGACTACTGGGACGAGGTGTTCACCCCGGACGGGTTCGCCGGGCACGCCGCGCTCGACGACCAGTCCGCCTTCATCGCCAGCCTGGGCAGCAACCGGTCGCCGCGGATGCGGGACGTGCTCGGCACCATCCAGGCCGACCAGGACGCCATCATCCGCGCGGGATCCCGCGGCGCCCTCGTCGTCGACGGGGGTCCGGGTACGGGCAAGACCGTCGTCGCCCTGCACCGCTCCGCCTACCTCCTCCACTCCGACCCCCGGCTCGGTCACCGCCGGGGCGGCGTACTGTTCGTCGGTCCGAGCCGGCCCTACCTGAACTACGTCGCCGACGTCCTCCCCAGCCTCGGAGAGGAGGGCGTGCAGACCTGCACCCTGCGGGACCTCGTCGCCGAGGGAGCCTCGGCAGTGGTCGAGGCCGATCCGGACGTGGCCCGTCTGAAGTCGTCCGCGAACCTGGTGAAGGCGGTCGAGACGGCCATCAGGTTCTACGAGGAGCCGCCCGCCAAGGGGATGACGGTCGAGACCCCCTGGTCCGACGTCTGGCTGAGCGCCGACGACTGGGCCGCGGCGTTCGAAGCGGCGGAGCCCGGCACTCCGCACAACGAGGCGCGCGACCAGGTCCGGGAGGAGCTGCTCACGATCCTGGTGGACAAGCACGACGAGGACGTCCCGGCCGACCCGCTCCGCACGTCGCTGCGGCAGAACAGGGAGCTGCTCACGGCCTTCGACCGCGCGTGGCCGCTGCTCGAAGCGGCCGACCTCGTCTCAGACCTGTGGTCGGTACCCGCCTACCTGCGGAAGTGCGCTCCCTGGCTCAGCCCCGACGAGGTCGGGAAGCTTCAGCGCAGGGAGGACCCCCAGGCCTGGACGGTGTCCGACCTGCCGCTCCTGGACGCGGCACGGCAGCGGCTCGGCGACCCGGAGACGGCCCGGCGCAGGCGTCGGCACGAGGCCGTCCTCGCCGCCCAGCGCGAGCGCATGGCGCAGGTCGTCGACAACCTGATCGAGGCCGCGGCCGACTCCGGCGCCGACGGTGACGACGGCGAAGGGCTGGTGACGATGTTGCGCGGCGAGGACGCCCGGGTCAGTCTGGTCGACGAGTCCGAACTGCCCGCCGCCGACCCGGACCTGCTCGCCGGCCCGTTCGCGCACGTCGTCGTGGACGAGGCGCAGGAACTGACCGACGCCCAGTGGCAGATGCTGCTGCTCCGCTGCCCGTCCCGGAGCTTCACCATCGTCGGGGACCGCGCCCAGGCCAGGCACGGGTTCACGGAGTCGTGGCGGGAACGGCTGGAGCGGGTCGGGTTCGACCGGGTCGGCCTCACCTCCCTGAGCGTCAACTACCGGACGCCCGAGGAAGTCATGGCGGAGGCCGAGCCGGTCATCCGGGCGGTGCTCCCGGACGCGAACGTGCCGGTCTCCATCCGCAGCGGCGGCGTCCCGGTCGTACACGGACCCGCTGCGGAGCTGAGCCAAGTCCTCGACACCTGGCTCGCCGCGCATGCCGAGGGCGTCGCCTGCGTCATCGGCGATCCCGCGTTCCGGACGACGTCCCGCGTCCGGTCGCTGACCCCGGAGCTGTCGAAGGGGCTCGAGTTCGACCTGGTCGTCCTCGTCGACCCTGAGGCGTTCGGCGAGGGAGTCGAAGGGGCGGTCGACCGCTATGTCGCGATGACCCGGGCGACCCGGCAGCTCGTCGTCCTCACGAGCTCCTGACGCCGCCCGGGCGGGCCCGGGGCCCCGCACCACGCCGGCCCACGCCCCGGGCCGCGCGCTTACGGCTTCGGGGCCCTCGCGAACCCCGCCGGGCCCCCGCCCTAGCCGGCGGCCGCCTCCCGTGCCCGGTTCGCCAGGATCCTGATGGAGATCAGGGCGATCACCGCGAGGCCGATGATGTACGCCGACACCGCCATCGACGTACCCGTCGCCTCCAGCAGCAGCACCATCATGAACGGGGCGAGCCCGCCGCCGAACACGGCCGCGATCTGGTAGCCGAGCGACGCGCCCGTGTAGCGCATCTCCGCCGTGAAGAGCTCGGCGAAGAGGGCCGCCTGGGGTCCGTACATGACGCTGAGGAAGCAGCTGGTCACGAACGTTCCGACGGCCAGCCACAGCAGTGACTTCGTGTCGATGAGCAGGAACATCGGCACCGCCCACACCAACAGCCCCACCGCGCCCGCCGCGTAGATCCGCAGCCGGCCGATGCGGTCGGAGAGGACGGCGGAGGCGGGGATCAGGACGAGCTGGGTGAGGCTGACGCACAGCGAGACGGTGAGGACCGCGCCGCGCTCCATGTCGAGTTCGCGGGTCGCGTAGTCCAGGACGCCGGTGATGATGATGTAGAAGGTCGCGGTGTTGACCGCGAAGGACCCGCCGGCCAGGAAGACCGTGCCGAGGTGCTTGGTCAGGATCGTACGGAGCGGCGAGCGGGCCGCTCCCTTCTCCTGCTCGGCCAGGGCGCGTTCGGCCTCGCGGAACGCGGGGGTCTCCTCGACGCGGGTGTGGATGTACCAGGCGAGTACGAGCACGAGGACGCCGACGAAGAACGGCACCCGCCAGCCCCAGGACGCGAAGGCGCTCTCGCTGGTCGTGGCGCCCGCGACGAGGAAGACCGTGTTCGCGGTGACCACGCCGATGGGGACGCCGAGCTGGACCAGGCTGCCGTACAGGCCGCGCTTGCCCTCGGGGGCGTACTCGGTGGCCATCAGCATCGCGCCGCCCCACTGGGCGCCGACGGCGATGCCCTGCACCACGCGGAGCAGGACGAGCAGGACGGGAGCGGCGATGCCGATCGTCTCGTACGTCGGCAGGAGGCCGATGCCGGTGGTCGCGAGGCCCATCATCGTCAGGGCCAGGACCAGCATCGGCTTGCGGCCGCGCTTGTCGCCGAGCTGTCCGGCGATGACGCCGCCGACGGGGCGGGCGAGGAAGCCGACGGCGAAGGTGGCGAAGGCGGCGAGCACGCCGGCCGACGAGCTGCCGGACGGGAAGTACAGGTCGCCGAGGACGAGGGCCGCGGCGATGCCGAAGACGAAGTAGTCGTACCACTCGACGGCGGAGGCGAGGGCGGCCGCGGTGGCCACCTTGCGCCGGTGGCGGTCGGCCGGTGCGGCTGCCGTGGCGTCCGTGAGCGGGGAAGGTGCCGTGTCCATGCGGTGCACACTCCGGTGGGTGCGGGGGACGAAAGAGGGGGTGGCGCCGTGATGTGCCGGGACCGTACCGACCGGATGGTACGGAGGTCAACGGGTCCGGCGGCAGGACTTTCCCCCGCCGCGCCGCCCGTACGGAACGGCGTGCGGGCAGCACGAGCGCCCCGGCCGCGTGGAAGCGGCCGGGGTGCTCGTGGGGGGGGTGCCCGTGGGCGTCCGCGTGCCGGAGGAGCCCGCTCTAGAAGACGACCAGGGCGCGGCCCCCCTTGCCCGCCAGCATGTTGTCGAACGCGGCGGGGATGCCGTCGAGGCCGATCTGTTCGGTGACCATGCTGCTCAGGTCGAGGCGGCCGGCGCGGATGTGTCCGGCCAGTACGGGCAGATCGCGCGCCGGGTCGGAGTTGCCGTAGACGCAGCCCGAGAGCGTACGGCCGAAGTGGAAGATCTCCAGGGCGTTGAAGGTGACCTGCTGGTCCTTGCCTCCGATGCCGACGACCGTGGTGCGTCCGCCGCGGCGGGTCGATTCCCAGGCCGTGCGGATGGTGACGGCCCGCCCCACGCACTCGATCGCGACGTCGACGCCCTGCGCGCCGCCGGTCAGCTTGCGGATCTCCTTCGCGGTGGTCTCCGAGGCGACGACGAAGTCGGTGGCCCCGGCGGCCCGCGCCAGCTCCTCCTTCTCCGGCGAGACGTCGACGGCGACGATCTGTCCCGCCCCCGCGATACGGGCCGACTGGAGGACGGCGAGGCCGACCCCGCCGGCTCCGAAGACCGCGACCGACTCCCCCGCGCGGACCCGCGCGCTGTGGTGGACGGCTCCGTAACCCGTGAGGACCGCGCAGCCGAGCAGCGCCGCGTCCGTGAGCGGGATGCCGTCGGGGACCGGCAGGACGCAGTTCGCGGCGACGACGGTCTCCTCGGCGAACGCCGCGACGTTCAGGCCGGGATGGAGGTCGGTGCCGTCGGCGGTACGGGCGTGGACGCCGCCGGCGCCGGACAGGGCATTGGCGCACAGCCACACCTCGCCGATGGAGCAGTGGTAACAGCTGCCGCAGGAGGGAGCCCAGTTGAGGACGACGGGGTCGCCGGGGGCGACGTGCGTGACGCCCTCGCCGACGGAGACGACGGTGCCGGCGCCCTCGTGGCCGAGTACGGCGGGGACCGGCACGCGCATGGTGCCGTTGGTCAGGGAGAGGTCGGAGTGGCAGACCCCGGCGGCGGCGAGCCGGACCCTCACCCGGCCGGGGCCGGTCTCCGGTAGCTCGATGTCGGTTATCTCCAGCGGAGCACCGACGGCGGACAGGACTGCGGCGCGGACACGGGCCATGGTGTGCGTTGCTCCCGGATCAGAACTGGAGGGACTTGGTCTGGAGGTACTCGGAGAGGCCGTGCGGTCCCAGCTCGCGGCCGACGCCCGACTGCTTGTAGCCGCCGAAGGGGGCGAGCGGGTTGAAGCGGCCGCCGTTGATGTCGACCTGGCCGGTGTCCATGCGGCGGGCGAAGGCGACGGCCTCCGCCTCGTCGGCCGCCCAGACGGCGCCGGCGAGACCGTAGACGGTCCCGTTGGCGATCCGCAGGGCCTCGTCCTCGTCGGCGTACTTCAGGATGCAGACGACCGGGCCGAAGATCTCCTCCTGGGCGACGGTCATGTCCGGGGTGACGTCCGCGAAGACGGTCGGGGCGACGTAGTAGCCCGTGTCGAGCGGGACCTCGGGGCCGCCCGCGACGAGGCGCGCGCCCTCTTCGACGCCCTTCTCGATGTAGCCGCGCACGCGCGCCTGCTGCTTGGCGTTGACCAGCGGGCCGACGCGGTCGCCGACAGTGTACTTCGTCACGGCGGCGGCGGCCGTGGCCACCGCCTCGTCGTACTGGTCCTCGTGGACCAGCATCCGGGTCCAGGCGCTGCACGTCTGGCCGGAGTTGCCCATGACGTTGGCGATGCCGACATTGACCGCCTTGGCCAGGTCCGCGCCCGGCAGGATGACGTTCGCCGACTTGCCGCCCAGTTCCAGGGCGACGCGCTTGACGGCGGCGCCCGCCGTCGCGCCGATCTTCCTGCCCACGGCGGTGGATCCGGTGAAGGACACCAGGTCCACGCCCTCGTGCCCGGCGAGCGCCTGGCCGGCGACCGGGCCGAGTCCGGTGACCAGGTTGAAGACACCGGCGGGGATGCCCGCCTCGTCCACGGCCTCGGCGAAGAGCTGGGCGGTCAGCGGGGTGTCCTCGGCTGGCTTGAGGACGACCGTGCAGCCGGCCGCGAGCGCGGGGGCCACCTTCGCGACGATCTGGTGCAGCGGGTAGTTCCACGGCGTGATCGCGCCGACCACGCCCACCGGTTCCAGGAACACGGTGGAGTTCCCGATCTTCTCCTCGAAGGAGTACGTCGCGGCCAGCTCGGCGTACGAGCCGGCGACCAGGACCGGCACGCCCGCGTGCACCGTCTGCGAGAAGGCGGGCGGCGCGCCCAGTTCGGCGGTGACCGTCTCGGCGATCTCGTCCTTGCGGGCCACGAGCACGTCGCGCAGCGCGGCGATCTTCGCGGCGCGCTCGGCGGGCGGGGTCCGCGCCCAGCGGGGGAAGGCGTCGCGTGCGGCGCGTACGGCCGCGTCGACGTCTTCGGCGGTGCCGGCCGGCACGTGGCCGATGACCTGCTCGTCGGCCGGGTTCACGACCGCGATCGTGTCCTGGCCTGCGGCTTTCTGCCACTGGCCGTCGATGTACATCGCGTCGCGGGGCTTCATCGCATTCCTCCAGGGGTGGCGTTTGACGTCCACACCCCAAACTAGCGCTGTTAGTTTTTGGGCGCCAGAGGTCCCGGCGCCATGGGACGATGCACCGGGGCCGGCAGCGAGCCGGTCCGGTGAAAGGACGTCGTCACATGGCAGCCGGGTTCTCGGAGTGGAAAGTCAATCGGCAGTACGCGGCGAACGACCGTGTCGCGCACCTGGGCAAGCAGTACCGCTGCCTGGTGGCGCACAGGTCGAATTCCGCGTCCAACCCGAAGACGGCCGTCACGATGTGGCAGAAGTACGCCGCCTAGCCGCCGTGGCCGCCGCGCGCGGCGAGGGTGAGGAAGTCCGTCCAGGCGCGGGGCGGGAGGGCGAGGGCGGGGCCGTCCTTGTCCTTGGAGTCGCGGACGTGGACGGTGCCGGGGCAGGCGGCTACCTCGACGCAGTTGTCGCCCTGGGTCCCGCTGTAACTGGACTTGAACCACGCCAGTTCCGTGGTGCTCATAGCGCTCCTCTGACTCGCTCCAGCAGGCCCACGGAGTCCAGAGGGCTGAGGGCCTGTGAGCGGAGTGTGGCATACCGATGGTGCAGCACGGCGGCCTGTTTCGGGTCAGCGATCAACCGCCCGGACTCCTGCCCCTCCGAGTAGGCGAAACGCCTACTGTCCGGAGTCTCCAGCAGAGCGAGGGGGCCGTCCAGCCCCGCGTGGTGCTCGCTGCGCGTCGGCATGATCTGCACCGACACATTCCGCAGCTGGGCGTACGCCAGGATGTGGTCGAGCAGCCCACGGGTGACTTCCGCACCGCCGAGCCGACGCTGGATGATGTGCTCGTCCATGACGAAACTGAAGGATGTGTTGGGCCGCTCACGCATCAGTCTCTGACGGTCCATCCGTGCGGCCGCTTGAGCCTCCAACTGCTCGTCCGACAACGGCGGGATGCTGTTCCCGAACGCCGCTCGCGCATACCCATCCGACTGCAACAACCCCGGCACCAAGCGGCACTCGTAGTTGCCCAAAGTGGTGGCCTGCTGTTCCAGCCGCGCCCACTTCCTGAACCACGCCGCCAGCCCCGGCTGCCGCGTCAGATGCCCGAACGCCCTGCGCAGCGCTCCCGTACCCCCCAGCGCCACCTCCGCCCGTTCCACGAAGTCCTTGTCCGGCATCCGCCTCCCCAGCTCGACCGACTCGATCGTGTGCTTGGAGAACTGCACCAGCGCCCCGAATTCCTCCCTCGTGAAACCCGCGTGTTCGCGCAACCCCTGGACGAACGCCCCGAAGGTCTTCAAGCTGTCCGACGATTCCGGCTCGTCGTGTTCCCAGTCCCCGGCCATGCCCGGCCACCTCCCAGTGAGCGGATCTCCCCGCACTCAGCTCACCCAGGGTTACGGCATGCCCGACCGTACTGCCCACAGCGCGCGTCCGTACGGTGACCCAGCGTACGGACGTGTCCGCTGGTGAACGGCGTCGGCGACCCGCCACGGCGGGGTCCATGCAGACCGAGACGCAGCAGCACGAGGCCCAACCTCCCACTACCGTACGTGTGTTCCAGCAGCGGTTCTCCGCCACCCGCAAAGCCGCCAGACTGGCGCGACTGCTGGCCGCGCACCAGCTCCACGCGTGGGGCATCCCGTACGGCAGCGACTCCTCCGACGTCGCCTCGCTGATCGTCGCCGAGCTGGCCGCGAACGCCGGCACCCACGGTCGCGTCCCCGGCCGCGACTTCGAGCTGCTGCTGGCGTTCGACGCCGACGGCCTCCTGCGCATCGAGGTCACCGACGCGCGCACGGAACGGCGGCTGCCCGCGCCGCCGCCCGTGACCCCGCCCTCCGACACGGAGACAGGCCGTGGCCTGCTGCTCGTAGCGGCACTGGCCGACACGTGGGGCGTCACCGGCCGGCAGGTCGGCAAGACGGTGTGGGCGACGCTCCGGCCGTGATCAGAAGTCGGCGCGGACCGGATCGTCGAGGCGCGCCACGGACTCCTGGGCGTACGCGCGCTCGTAGGCGTCGCGGATCCGCTCGATGTGCGGGTCGCGGGCCTTCGCCTGCGACGCCGGGTACAGCAGGATCAGCTCGTACGAACGCTCTCGCTCGATCGTGCCGTCGGCGTTCCGCCACTGCCCACGGCCGTCCTGCACGGTGAGCCCCTCCGGGAAGCCGCGCGTCACCTGCCGGTCGACGAAGTCCGCGAACTGCCGGTCGGTGACGTCCGGGCCGCCGCCGGGGCGCCCGGTCCCGAAGAACAGCCGCGTTTGCACGTACGCCTCGCCCCGGACAGCGGCGGCCGGGGCTTCGTCGCCCAACACGGCGTACGCGGCGGGGGCGCCGGCGGCGAGGAGTACGGCGCCGGTGGCGGCCAGGCGGGCGGATGCGGTCCGGAACGGCATGGTGAAACCCTTCGGTCGGGCAGAAGCCGCGGTACGGGAAAGCCCCCGGCCGGACCGGCGACCGGGCCGGCGACCGGACCGAGGGCTTTCCCGTACCGCGGGACCGGAACCGGACCCGTCAGGCGTATTTCACGTCCGTGAGGTGGGCGAAAACGACGACGTTGGAGCCGTAGCCGGTCTTCTTGTCGAAGTCCCCGCCACAGGTCAGCACCCGCAGCTCCGGGCGTCCGGTCTTGTTGCCGTACACCTCCCTGTCGGGGAAGGCGTCCTTCTTGTACGTCCGCACGGCGTCGACGGTGAACACCGCGGTCCGGCGGTCCTCCCGTACGACGTTGATGACGTCGCCGGGGTCGAGTGCGTTCAGGTTCAGGAAGATGGCCGGTCCGGTCCGGGTGTCCCGGTGACCGACGAGCAGGGACGTCCCGGCCTCCCCGGGGGTCGGGCCGTCCTTGTACCAGCCGACCAGGCGGGGGTTGTCCACCTGCGGGGTCGCCAGACGGCCCCCCGGGTCGAGTCCGAGACCGACGACGGGCGCTTCGATGGTGAGGTCGGGCACAGCCACCCTCAGCACGGGAGAGGGCGGCAGCGGCGGATGCGACGCCGGGGCCGGTCTCGGTGTCGGTTTCGGCGTCGGCGTCGGCGTCGATGTCGGCGTCGGCGTCGGCGGCTTGGACGGCGCGAGTGTCGCGACCGGCCGGTTCTCCAGCGGCGTTTCCGTCGGCGTCGGCGTCGGAGCCGCCGGCTCGGGCACCGGCGGCTCCGGACTCGGTGACCCCGGTTCCGGCGCCGGATTCTTGGCGGTCGTGTCGTGAGCGGCCGCGACCGGAGCTTCGGGGGGCGTGTCACCGCACCCCCGGACGACGCCGGTCACCAGCGACACCGTCGCGGCCGCCGTCATCGCCAGGCGGCAGCCCCGGCTCGGTCCGCGCCGACGGCTGTAGGGGGTGCTACGCGGCGCCATGGGCGCGGCGGCGGGCCCGTCGGACGAAGATCAGCCCGGCCACCCCGGCAGCGCCCGCGACCAGTGCGGGTGCCACGGCGCCCGACGAACCGGCGTCGGACCCGGTGCCCGTACCCGAGGCTCCGCCGCCGCCCGCGGGAACGGGGCCGCGCGGGGTGGGCTTGTCGGCGGGCTTCTCGGTGGGCTTCTCCACGGCCTTGTCGTCGTTCTTCGCGCAGTCGACCTTGAAGATCTTCTGCTTGGAGACGCCGCCCGGGAACGTCCAGTTGAGCTGGTAGTGCCCGTTCGGGAGCGAGAAGTCCGCGGTGTGCCCCTCGCCCTTCACCATGACGATGCCTCCCGTCAGGATGGGCTCGGCGGGCGCCTTCGGCTGCGGAGGGGTGATCGTCCAGTTGACCAGCTGCACCGTCTCGAAGTTGGAAGCGGCCAGGTTGAACGTGCAGACCTCGTAGTGGTCCTTGGTGTCGGAGAAGCTGGTTCCAGCCTTGTGGATCTTGATTTCTCCGCTGTCACCGGCCACGGCGAGAGCCGCCGACGCGCCCCACAGGGACACCCCTGCGAGAGCCAGCGTGGCGAGGGCGGCCGTGCCCGGACGGACACCGTGGGAGCGGAGAGATGCCGAGGTGGTCATGCGGGGCTCCTTCAAGCCGAGATGATTGTCGTACTGATCACTCGATCGCCTGATTAGATGTCACATATCGGGCGTGAAGAAGCGTCGAAACGCTGAGGAAATGTCAGATATGACCTGACTGGCCGACAGGAACCGTCTGCCACCCGAGGGACCGAAGCGTCCGCGCCCCCGCGGGATCCCCTACTGCGCCGGGGTACGGCGAGGCGCGGGCGCGGCCGGTGCGCCGGCGGCCTGCTGCGCGGGGCGGGGGCCCTTGTCACGTACCGCCAGGGCCGAGGCGCCCAGGAGCAGGACCGCCAGCATCACGAACGGGGCCGCCGTGCCCGCCACTCCGGCGACCAGGCCCGCCGACGCGGGTGCGGCGACCTGGCCGAGGCGGTTGCCGGTCAGCCGCAGCGCGAGCGCCGTCGAACGCGCCTCCGGCGGGGCCGCCCGGACCACCGTCGTCATCGACAGGGGCTGCCCCACCCCCAGGCAGAACCCGAGGACGGCCAGCATCAGCGCCATGGCCCACACCGGAACCGGCAGCGCGATGCCCGCGCACAGCAGCCCGGCCAGCAGACAGGTGACGGTCATCAGCGCGGTGCGGCCGAGCAGCCGGATCATCGGCGTCATCACCAGCCGGCAGGCGATCGTCGCCGCGGCCCGCAGGCTCAGCAACAGGCCGATGACCGAAGGGGAGATCCCCCGGTGTTCGCCGACGACCGGGAGGTACGCGGTGAGGACGTCGGTCGCGGAGAGCACGGCGAGGCTGATGAAGATCCCGGCCGGTACGCCACGGGTGCGCAGGATGCGGTGGACGGGCACCTTGGCGGGGTCCGTACGCTCCACGCGCTCCGCCCGGTGTTCGATCCGCCAGAGCGAGGTGAGCGAGACCGCCGCGACGCCCGCCGAGACGATCAGGGCGAGGGCGCTGGTGCGGGCCATCGCGCCCTCGTGTCCGTCGACCAGCAGTCCGGCGGCGACGGGGCCGACGAGCTGGCCGAGGGAGGCGCCGATGGTGAAGTGGCCGAAGTTGCGGTCCTGTTCGGCCGGGGCGGACTGGCGGGCGACGATCGACTGGGCGCCGATGACGAAGCACAGGTGCCCCAGGCCCATCACGCCGCTCCAGGCGGCCATCGCCGCAAGGGAGTTCGCCGTACCACTGGCCGCGCACCCGCCCCCGATCAGGAGGACGCCGACGGGCAGCAGGGGACCGCACCGCCCGCGGTCCGTCCTGCGCCCCAGCGGTACGGCGGCGAACAGGGGCAGCAGCGCGTACACGCCCGCGATCACACCGACCGCGCGCTCGTCCGCGCCCAGCGCGAGGGCCCGGTACGAGACGGCCGGGCGCGCCATCGACACCGCCGCCTGCGCGAAGCCGAAGGCGATGACGAGGCGCAGCAGCCACCCCCTGCCACGCATCAGATGATGCCGAAGAGGATTCCGGCGCCGAGCACCACCAGCGAGGTGAGCGCGGCCCATTTGACGGTGAACCTGGTGTGGTCGCCGAACTCGACCTTGGCCATGCCGACCAGGACGTACACGGCGGGCACGAGCGGGCTGGACATGTGCAGGGCCTGGCCGACGAGGGACGCGCGGGCGATCTCCAGCGGCGAGACGCCGTGCGCCGCGCCCGCTTCGGCGAGTACGGGCAGGACGCCGAAGTAGAAGCCGTCGTTCGACATGAAGTAGGTCAGCGGGAGGCTGAGCAGACCGGTGACGATCGCCATGTGCGGGCCCATGCCCTCGGGGATGGCGCCGACGAGCCAGTCGGCCATGTGCTTGACCATGCCGGTGCCGGTGAGCACGCCGGTGAAGACGGCGGCGGCGAAGACCATGCCGGAGACGTTGAGGACGTTGTCGGCGTGGGCGGCGATACGTGCCTTCTGGTCGGCCATGTTCGGGTAGTTGACCGTGAGGGCGAGGGCCGCGCCGATGAGGAAGAGCACCGGGATCGGCATCAGCTGCATGATCATCGCGGTGAGCAGCGCGACGGTGAGTCCGGCGTTGAACCAGTAGAGCTTGGGGCGCAGGGTGGCGCGGTGGGGGTCGAGCCCCTGGAAGCCGTCGCCGTCGGCGGAGTACGCGGGACCGGCGTCCGCGTCGGCGGCGTCCCCCGCGCCCCCGGCACTCCTGCGCGGCTCTTCGCCGCCGCCGGCGGTGACCAGGACCTCCGCGTCCGCCTCCACCTGGACGGCCTCGTCCAGCGTGAGGTAGCCCAGCCGCTTGCGCTCCCGCCGGCCCAGCACGTACGCCAGGACGAAGACGAAGACCAGGCCCACGCCGAGCGCCGGGATCATCGGCACGAAGATGTCGGCCGCGTCCAGCTTCAGCGCGGTGGCGGCGCGGGCGGTCGGCCCGCCCCAGGGGAGGGTGTTCATGACGCCGTTCGCGGTGGCGGCGACGCCGGTCATCACGACCAGGCTCATCCCGAGCCGCTTGTACAGCGGGTACATCGCCGAGACCGTGATCATGAAGGTGGTCGAGCCGTCGCCGTCGAGCGAGACGATCGCGGCGAGTACGGCCGTACCCACCACGATCCGCATCGGGTCCGCCTTGCAGAAGCGCAGGATGCCGCGCACGATCGGGTCGAAGAGACCGACGTCGATCATCACGCCGAAGTACACGATGGCGAACATCAGCATCGCCGCTGTGGGCGCGAGGTTGCCGACGCCTTCGAGGACGTAGTCCCCGAGCTTGGCGCCCTGTCCGACGAACACGCAGAAAAGTGCCGGGATCAGTACCAGCGCCGCGATCGGCGACATCTTCTTCATCATGATCAGGACCAGGAAGGTCGCAATCATGACGAATCCGAGGATTGTCAGCATATGGGAAACCTCACGTTCGCCCTTGAACTTCCACCAGACCAGGCGGTTC
The DNA here is from genome assembly GCF_053591575.1 of Streptomyces altiplanensis. NCBI lineage: Bacteria > Bacillati > Actinomycetota > Actinomycetes > Kitasatosporales > Streptomycetaceae > Streptomyces > Streptomyces altiplanensis. The sequence continues at coordinate 28,264 of NZ_JBSFUB010000020.1, forward strand.
GTTGACGTTAGGTCCCGCTGCGAGGCGTTAACAAGATGTTGACGTGCGAGCAATAAGCGCAAAACCCCAGGTCACGATATGGGTGCTACGTCGACGGGGAATCCGTTGAGCACCGCCGTGCCGGACAGCGGGTCGAGCCGGCTCCCGTCGAGCAGCTGGTTGACGTTGACGCCGGGGGTGGCGGCGGCGACCGTCATGCGGGCGCCTTCCCGGTCGTGTCCCCAGCCGTGCGGCAGGCTCACCACTCCGGCGCGTACCGCGTCCGTCACCTCCACCACGGCCTCCAGCCCGCCCCCCTCGGCGCTGACGCGGGCGGGCACCCCGTCGGTGAGACCGAGCCGCGCCGCGTCGTCGGGGTGGACCTGGAGCGTGCAGCGGTTGCTGCCGCCGTTGAGCTTCGCGATGTTGTGCATCCAGCTGTTGTTGGACCGCAGGTGGCGGCGGCCGACGAGCACGAGCGCGGCGGGCCGCCCGTCGAGTGCGCGCCGCAGCCGGGGCAGGTCGGCGGCGATGGGCGCGGGCAGCAGCTCGACCTTCCCGCCGGGGGTCCTGAGGACCTGCGCGAGGCGCGGCCGCAGAGGGCCGAGGTCGATGCCGTGCGGGTGCGCGAGGAGGTCGTCCAGTACGAGGTCGTACGGGCCCAGGCGCAGCATCATGTCGAGGCGCCGTTCGGGTCCGCCGCGCCCGGTGAGTGCGGCGGCGAGCTGCCCGGGGTCGCCCCCGTGGACGGGCGAGTGGGGTGTGGCGACGGCCTTGGTGAGGGCGCGCTCGACGGCGAGGTCGTCGACAGCCGAGGGGTCGGCGCCGTGCATGCCGCCGACGGCGAGGATCAGCCGGGCGTGGATCTCGCTCTCGTCCATCCGCCCGTCCTCCAGGGGGACGGCGGCCGGGGTGTAGCGCACCTGGTTGCGCACGGCGAAGGTGTTGAAGGTGAAGTCGAAGTGCGCGCTCTGCGAGGGGGGCGGCGGGGGCAGGACGACGTCGGCGTGGCGCGAGGTCTCGTTGAGATACGGATCGACGCTGACCATGAAGTCGAGGTGCCCGCTCAGGGCACGGTCGAGGCGGTGGCCGTCGGGCGCGGAGAGCACGGGGTTGGCGGCGATGGTGATCAGCGCGCGCACCCGCCCCTCCCCCGGCGTGTCGATCTCCTCGGCGAGCGCGGCCAGCGGCAGTTCGCCCTTGGTCTCGGGGTGACCGCTCACCCTGCTCTTCCAGCGGCCGAGCGCGAACCCCCTGCCGGGCCCGGCGGGGCGGGGCGCGGGGGCGGTGGCGGAGAGCGGGAAGAGGGCGCCGCCGGGGCGGTCGAGGTTGCCGGTGAGGATGTTCAGTACGTCGACGAGCCAGTTGGCCAGGGTGCCGAACTCGACGGTGGAGCTGCCGACCCGGCCGTACACCGCGGCGGTGGGCGCGGCGGCGAGCCCGCGGGCCAGCAGACGGATCTCGTCGGCGGGCACGTCGCAGGCCGCCGACACCGCTTCGGGCGTGAAGTCCCGTACGGATTCCCGTACTTCGGCGAACCCTTCGGTCCACTCCTCCAGAACGCCCGGGGCGGTCAGCTTCTCCTCGAAGAGGACCTGGGCCAGTGCGGCGAGCAGCAGCGCGTCCGTACCGGGCCTGATGGGGACGTGCCGGTCGGCGAGCCGGGCGGTGCGGGTACGGCGCGGATCGACGACGACGAGCGTGCCGCCGCGGCGGCGCAGCGCCTTGAGCCTGCCGGGGAAGTCGGGGGCGGTGCACAGGCTGCCGTTGGAGTCCAGGGGGTTGGCGCCGAGGAGCAGCAGGTGGCTGGTGCGGTCCAGGTCGGGCACCGGGATGGCGAGCGGGTCGCCGAAGAGCAGACCGCTGGACACGTGCTTGGGCATCTGGTCGACGGTGCTGGCGGTGAAGAGGCTGCGGGTGCGCAGCAGGGAGAGGAGGAGGGGCGGGTAGAGGGCGCCGGCCATGGTGTGGACGTTGGGATTGCCGAGCACGACGCCGACGGAGTCCGGCCCGTGCTCCTCGATCAGCGGCCGCAGCCGGGCGGCGACGAGGTCGAAGGCCTCGCTCCAGGTGGCTTCCCGCAGCACGCCGTCCTCGCGGACGAGGGGTCCGGTGAGCCGGTCGGGGTCGGCGTCGAGGTCCGCGAAGGCGGCGCCCTTGGGACAGATGAAGCCGTGACTGAAGACGTCGTCACGGTCGCCGCGCGCCGCGGTGACCGTGGTGCCCTCGATGGTGAGGGTCAGGCCGCAGGTGGCTTCGCAGAGCGGGCAGATGCGCAGGGCGGTGCGGGACGCTGTGGCTTCGTCTTGACCGGGCATGGGCCCTCCAGGGCGGCGGCGACGGTGACGCGGGAGCACAGCCGAGCATACCGACCAGTACGCATGGCGGGGAGGGCCGGACCGGAGAGATCAGTCGAAGATCTTGGCCAGGTAGGCGTGCAGGACGGCCCGGGTCTCGCCGATGAGGTCCGGATCGCCCGACGGCCGTACGCGGAAGGCCAGTTGGAGGAGGGCGTCGGCGGCCTCGACGGCGACCAGGACCGTCCGGCGCAGGCCGGCGTCCGGGGTGCGGCCGAGGTGGCCGCAGAGCAGCTCGGTCAGGCGGTCGGTGACGCGGTAGTCGATGTCGGCGCCCGGTTCGCCGACCGGGATCTGGACGCCGAAGTCGACGAGGGCGAAGCCGGGGGTGGTGCGCTTCATGGCGATGTACTCGTCCAGCACGGCGTCGATGGCGCCGCGCCAGTCCTCCCCCGGCATCGCGGAGATCCGGCCGCTGATCCGCTCGGCGTAGCGGTCGAGGTTGCGCAGGGCCAGGGCGTCGGCCAGGGCGCGCTTGTTGCTGAAGAAGCGGTAGACGGAGCCGATGGGCACACCCGCGCGGGCGGCGACGGCCCGGGTGCTCAGCCGTTCGTAGCCCCTCTCGTCGAGGAGCTGGGCGCAGGCGTCCAGTATCCGGGCGAGCCGGTCGGCGCTGCGTTGCTGCACGGGGGGTCTGCGGAGCGAGTTCGTCGGGGGCACGGGCCCATGATGCCGACAGTCCCGCGGGCGTGGCACCCGTTGACGGGCGCGCCCCCAAATCCTACTGTCATCCATAGGATTCACGGCAGGATCCCTACGGCACCCCGGGAGCGGACGATGAGCGGCATCGAGCAGGCGAGGAAGACGGCCGAGGGACTGGCCCACTCCTCGGGCTTCGGCAACGAACACAGCTCCGAGGCCGTCCCCGGCGCGCTGCCGCACGGCCGCAACTCGCCCCAGCGCGCACCGCTCGGCCTGTACGCCGAGCAGCTGAGCGGATCGGCCTTCACCGAGCCGCGCGCCCACAACCGGCGCTCGTGGCTGTACCGGATCAGGCCGTCGGCCGCGCACCCGCCGTTCGTGCGCACCGACAACGGCGCGGTGCGCAGCGCGCCGTTCACCGAGACCGTCCCCGACCCGAACCGGCTGCGCTGGAACCCGCTGCCCGGGCCCGCGCCCGGCACCGACTTCCTGGCCGGCCTGTGGACGGTGGGCGGCAACGGCGACGCGACCCAGCGCACCGGCATGGCCATTCACCTCTACCACGCCAACTCCTCCATGACGGACCGGGTGTTCAGCGACGCGGACGGCGAGCTGCTGATCGTGCCCGAACGCGGGGGCCTGCTCCTGCGCACCGAGTTCGGCCTGCTGCGCTGCGATCCCGGGCACATCGCGCTGATCCCGCGCGGGGTGCGGTTCCGCGTGGAGCTGCTCGACGAGAGCGCCCGCGGCTACGTCTGCGAGAACTACGGGCAGCCCTTCCAGCTCCCCGACCTCGGCCCGATCGGCGCCAACGGCCTGGCCAACGCCCGTGACTTCCTGGCTCCGGTGGCGGCGTACGAGGACACCGAGGGCCCGGTCGAAGTCGTCAACAAGTTCTGCGGGAACCTCTGGTCGGCGACGTACGACCACTCCCCCCTCGACGTCGTCGCCTGGCACGGCAACCACGTCCCGTACGTCTACGACCTGCGCCGCTTCAACGTCATCGGCACCATCAGCTACGACCACCCGGACCCGTCGATCTTCACGGTCCTCACCTCGCCGTCCGACACCCCGGGCCTGGCGGGCGTCGACTTCGTCGTCTTCGCGCCGCGCTGGCTGGTCGGCGAGGACACCTTCAGGCCGCCGTACTTCCACCGCAACGTGATGAGCGAGTACATGGGCCTGATCGAGGGCGCGTACGACGCGAAGTCCGCCGGAGAGGGAGGCTTCGTCCCGGGCGGCGGCTCCCTCCACAACATGATGTCGGCGCACGGGCCGGACCGTGAGACCTTCGACCGGGCGAGCGCCGCCGAGCTGAAGCCGCAGAAGATCGACGACGGCCTGGCCTTCATGTTCGAGACGCGCTGGCCGGTCACGGCGACCGCGCAGGCGGCCTCCGCCGGCCATCTCCAGACGGCGTACGACGACGTGTGGCAGGGTCTGCAACGCCACTTCAGGTCGTAGTACCTACGGAGAAATGAAACCGTGACCGCATTCGCCCCCGACTCGCTGGTCCTGAACCGGAAACTGCCGCTCTGGTACCAGGTCTCGCAGTCCCTGCGCGCCTCCATACTGGGCCGCGCGCCCGACGCGGCGCTGCGCCTGCCCACCGAGGAGCAGCTCGCCGCGCACTACGGCGTGAGCGTGCTCACCATGCGGCAGGCCCTCAAGGAGCTGGAGGCCGAGGGCCTGATCAGCAGGCACCGGCGGCGCGGCACCTTCATCGAGCCGGGCGCCCGGCGTGGCGCCCCGCGCCGGCTGCTCGGCTCGATCGACGCGATCGTGGCCCAGCAGTCCGGGGAGCTGACGACGATCCTGGGACACGGCCCCGCCCCCGTGCCCGGTGAACTCGTCGAGTTCTTCCCGGACACGGACGAGGTCGTCACCTACAAGCGGCTGCGCCGCGACGGGGAGAGCGGCGAGCCGACCAACTGGGCGGAGAACGCGGTGCGCCCGGAGGTCGCCGCCGGCATCGACCTCGCCGATCTCGAACGCTGGCCGATGACGAAGGTGCTGCGCGACGTGGTCGGGGTCGGCATCAGCAAGATCACGGACACGGTCGAGGCGCGGCTGGCCGACCCGGCCACGGCGGACCTGCTGAAGGTCCCCCTCCTCAGTCCGATCCTGCACTACACGGGGGTGACGTACGACCGGGAGGGGCGGGTCGTGGACGTCGCGCGCATCCGCTACCGGGGCGACCGTTTCTCCTTCTCCGTGACGGTCGACGCGCACTGACCCGCGCCCCGGCCGCGCCACTACGATGCCCGCATGATTGCCCGCAGGGCGGCGACGCGGCCCGAGACCCCACCGGACCCGCGGGCCCCGCTGCTCGGCGAACTGATGCCCTGGTCGGTGGCGCCCCCGCGGCTGGGCCGCGACTGGGTGCTCGCGCCGGACAGGCGTACGCTGCGGGCCCGCTGGGACGCTCTGGTGCGGGCCCGCGGCGCCGAGCGCGAGGAGCTGTTCGGGCCCACCCGGGCGCGTACGACACGCACTTCGGTCGCGGCACTGCCCGGCCAGTCCACCGGAACGGGCCGCCTCGCACGGGAGAGCGGCCCCTGCCCGGAGCCGGTCCGGGTCCTCCACGGCCCCTTCGACGAGCAGTGGCTGATCCCGGACCACCGGCTGATCGACGCCGCCCGGCCGGAGCTGTGGCGGGTGGCCGACGGGTCGGACCAGCTCTTCGCCGTCGAGCAGGGGTACGCGCCCGGGGCGGCGGCCGGGCCCGCGCTGCTGGTCAGCGCCCTGCTCCCGGCCGGCCGCTCCCCAGTGGGCCGCCCCGGCCGCATCCGCCCGCTGCACCGCCGCCCCGGCGGACGCGAACCGAACCTGGCGCCGGGACTGCTGCCGCTGCTGAGCGGCCGTTACGGACACGAGGTCGCGGCGGAGGAAGTACTGGCGTGGGCCGTCGCCCGCGCGGAGGCGTCACCGCCGGGCGCGGTGGTGGCGCTGCCCGCGGATCCGGACGTCTGGGCGGCGGGCGTGGAGCTGGGCCGCCGGATGACGGCGGTGCAGCTGCGGGGCGCCCGGGGCGGGGAGCGCCCGAAGCTGCCCGGCGGGCGCCGCCCGTACGTACGGGCGGCCGTTCCGGCGTGGCCCTCCGCACTGCGGTACGACGCCGAGGCGGAAGCGCTCCACATCGGAGAGGGCCGCGTCTCGCCCGTACCGGCCGCCGCCTGGGAGTTCCGGGCGGGCGGGATGCGGGTGCTGGAGCTGTGGTTCGAACGGCGTACGGCGCGGGGCGGGCCGGGCACGCTGGAGGCGATCCGCCCGTCGGCGTGGCCCCAGGAGTGGACGTCGGAGCTCCTTGAGCTCATCACGGTCCTGGCCCTGCTGGCCGGGCTGGACGCGGGCCGGGAGGAATTACGGGAGGGGAAGCAGATCACCCGTGCCGAGCTGACGGAGGCGGGGGTGCTGCCGGTGCCGGATGCGGCGCGCCGCCCGGCGTCGGTCCTGGACCACCAGGAGGAGGGCCCGGAGGGCCAGTTCGCGCTGCTCTAGGACTGCGCGGCGGGCACCCGCTGTCTCCCTGTTGTACGAGTCGGCCGGTTCGCGCGCCGCCACCGGCGGGTTTTCCGCCAACGTGTCCGAGTGACAAAGGTGTTACGTACACGATAGTCAGTGCTGTCATGAGCACTCAGCCCCAGCCCCTCCCCCTGGACGGCATCACCGTCGTCGCCGTCGAGCAAGCCGTGTCGGCGCCCTTCGCCACCCGCCAGCTCGCCGATCTCGGCGCCCGCGTCATCAAGATCGAGCGCCCGGACGGCGGCGACTTCGCCCGCGGCTACGACACCGCCGCGCGGGGCCTCGCCTCACACTTCGTGTGGTGCAACCGCGGCAAGGAGTCCCTCGCCGTGGACCTGAAGGACCCGCGCGGTCTGGACGTGGTGCGTCGGCTCGTCGCCGGAGCCGATGTGTTCGTGCAGAACCTCGCGAACGGCGCGGCGGCGAGGCTCGGCCTGGACGCCGCGACCCTGTGCGCCGCGCACCCGCGCCTGGTCGCCGTCGACATCTCCGGGTACGGCGCCGACGGGCCGTACGCCGGCAAGCGGGCGTACGACATGCTCGTCCAGTGCGAGGCGGGGCTCGTGTCCGTCACCGGCACGCCCGAGCAGCCCGTCAAGGCGGGGATTCCGGCGGCCGACATCGCGGCGGCGATGTACGCGTTCTCCGGGGTCCTGGCCGCGCTGCTGCGACGCGGAACGACCGGGCTCGGCGGACCGGTCGAGGTCTCGATGCTGGAGGCGCTCGGCGAGTGGATGGGGCATCCGCTGCACCACGGGATGCACGGGGGCGAGGCACCGGCACGCACCGGGGTCGCGCACGCCGTCATCTCGCCGTACGACGCCTACCCGACGGCGGACGGCGGCCAGGTGCTGCTGTCGGTGCAGAACGACCGGGAGTGGCGGCGCCTGGCCGGGCAGGTGCTCCGGCGGCCGGAGCTGGCGGACGATCCCGCCTTCGCCACGAACACCGCCCGTACGGACAACCGGGCCAAGACGGACGCGGTGGTCGCGCAGGCGCTGGGAGCGATGAGTGCGCCGGAGGCGATCGCGGCGCTGGACGCGGCCGGGATCGCCTGTGCCCGGCTGAACACGGTGGCCGACGTGGCGGCGCATCCGCAGTTGGCGGCGCGCGGCCGCTGGCGGGAGATCGGTTCACCGGCGGGACCGCTGCGGGCGATGCTGCCGCCGATCACGATGCCGGGCGGGGCGGACCCGCTGATGGGTCCGGTTCCCGCGCTCGGCGAACACACCGACACGCTGCTGCACGGCCTGGGGATGACGGACGTGCAGGTGTCAGCGCTGCGCCGGGACGGTGTGGTCGCCTGAGCGCGTCCGCGACTCCGGTCCGCCCGTGTCAGTGGCGGCTGCCGAAGAGCGAGCGACGCAGCCGCCGCAGCGGGGCGAAGAGCGAGACGCGCGCGCCCCTGCCCGTCCGCGAGTGCGCGACATCACGTGACGTGAGCTCGCGCATCAACAGGGTCGCCTCGGCCGTTTCACCGTGCGGTACGGCTGGTCCGCCGAGCACCGCGAGATGGCGGTCGAGGCGCGAGCTCGTCGCGCTGCTCCCGCATGTGATCGCAGGCACTCGAGGCCTGCTGCGCACCGTTATCTGTTCCATGTCACTCCCCACCCGTACGAGGGCACCCGGCCCGGGCAGGTTAACCCTATCCCCCCGTCCGGACACACATGTATCCCGCCCATGTGATTCACCACCGCAGTACGGGTGTTGACGGTCACTCTCCGAATACATCTGATTCCAGGGCGAGTTGGACAGTTTACGCACTGCGACCCCTCGAACGGGCGGATTGAGGCCCAAGAGGGCTGCATATGGCTTGAGTTGAGCTAGCTTGGAGTGTTTCTGCCGTGATGCCGCTCTCCTGCGGGCAGGAGGCCGGCCGGGGAGTGGACAGCCGGACAACGAGCAGCGGGTGGTCGCGGGGCGCTACCGCCTGCCGGCACTGCTGGGCGAGGGCGGCATGGGCGTCGTACGGCGAGCCCGCGACGACGCCCTGGGCCGCGAGGTCGCGGTCAAGGAGGTCAGGGCGCCGTCCTGGCTCGGCTCCACCGACGTGCAGCGGCTGTACGCACGGCTGGAGCGCGAGGCGTGGGCGGCCGCCCGCGTCGCGCACCGCAACATGATCACCCTGTACGACGTGGCGGCCGAGGAGGGCCGCCCGTGGATCGTGACGGAGCTGGTGCGCGGGCTGTCGCTCTCCGACGTACTGGGCGCGGACGGACCGCTTCCGCCGCAGCGGGCCGCCCGGATCGGCGCCGAGGTCCTGGCAGCCCTGCGCGCGGCGCACGCGGCGGGCGTACTGCACCGCGACGTTCACGGTCGGCCGCGTCCCGGCCGAGGTCGCCTACCGGTGGGTGACCCGGAGCGGCGAGTCGTCCGGTCCCGGCTGGACGACGCTGAGTTTCGGCGCGGACGAGGAGAAGTCGAAGCGGGTGGGCCACACCGAGCTGACGTACGAGGAGGACGGGGCCCTCCACGGCGAGATCGGTGTGGAGGTCAGGGACCCGGTCCGGATCGCTTCGGACACCGTGCCGTTCCCGGTGACCTGCGGGCAGGAGACCCCGGCCCCGACGGACGGAGCCTCCTGCCCGGCCGGCGGGACGGCGGATAAGCAGGTCAGGCAGCGGAGGTGAAGACCGGCAGGTAGCCGCCCGACTGGCCTGCCGCGGTGGGGTGGTAGGACTCTCCGATGTTGGACCACTTCACGCTGTGCAGCCACGGCGCCGACGAGCAGATCTCGTGGCCGGTGAAGGCCTCGGTCACCTGCGCGAAGGTGTAGCCGTGGTCCGCCGCGCGCTTGGCGGTGGCGGCGTTGAGGTGGTCGGAGGCGCCGTTGATCGCGGCACGTTCCCTCTCGGTGAGCCCGGCGATGCAGCTGCCGCTGAGCTTGTAGAAGCGGGGGTAGCCGAGCACGACGACGTGCGCCGCGGTGGCCTTCGCCCGGATCGCCGAGTACACGGAGTCGAGCCTGCCGGGCAGGGTGGTGTCGACGTAGGCGCGCGCCTCGGCGATCCGGGCCAGGCAGGTGGACTCGGACTGGAGTACGCACGTCGTCATGACGTCCGCGAAGCCGGCGTCGTTGCCGCCGACGGTGAGGGAGACGAGGTCGGTCGAGGCGTTGAGCGGTCCGAGCTGACCGGCTGTCACATCACCCGTACGAGCGCCCGAGCAAGCGGTGAACGCGAACGTCGAGGGTGAATGGGACGCCGCCCACAGGGCCGGATAGGCGCGCGTGCTGCGCTTGCAGGCGCCGCTGGCGCTGTCGTAGCTGCCGGCCCCGACACCCGAGGAGTAGGAGTCGCCGAGAGCCACATAGTCCGGGGATTCGGCCTGTTCGGCCGCGTGCGCCGCGCCCGCCCCGGTGAGGGCGAGCGCGGCGGCGAGCAGCAGTGAGGATGAGAACGCCGCGATTCGGGACAGTTTCATGGAACCTCCCTTAGCAGGATTTCCGCCTCAACTTTCCTAGCAGTCCCCCCACTTCACCGGAAGTGTCCATGCCAAGAACTTTGGCGGAGGATCTTCCGCACGATCTCTTCGCGTCCTTGACGCGTCCGAGTGGACTGAGCGACATTGAAGCCCGGCATCCGGCGCGTCGGGGGGCGAAGTCGCCAATGCAGGCCATCGGTAACGAGCCATCAACTGTTGTCACGGACTCGCTGCCCGTTCTCGCGGGCGCGGCGCTCGCCGTATCGGCGGTCGGCGCCGTCCTGGCGCTCGCCGACCTGGCATCGCCGCTTCGCGCGCCGTTCACTCTCTTCTTCCTGATCGTGGCACCGGCCTGCGCCGTGGCCGCGGGACTCCGGGGCCTTGAACCACTGGGCCGCCTGGTGGCATCGGCGGCGGGAGCGGTGGCGCTCAACCTGCTGGTCGCCCAGACGATGCTGGCCACGCGCATCTGGTCGATCAGGGGCGGGGTCGCGGCGATCGCCGCGATCAGCGCCCTGCTCTTCCTCCTGGCACTGGCCCGGGCACGGGTACGGCGCCCCGGCGGCCCCACGGCGAGAAGGCGGACCTCCTGACATGGACCTCGACATCGGCGTGTACCGCCCCGGCGAGCTCAGCGCCGCCGACCGGGCGGCCTGGACCGCACTCCAGTCCAAGGCCCACCTCCACGGTTCGCCGGAGCTGGCGAACCCCTTCCTCTCCCCGGAGTTCGCCCTGGCCGTCGGCCGGTACCGGCGCGGGGTGCGCATAGCCGTCGTACGCGAAGGCGGTGAGCCCGCGGCCTTCTTCCCGCACCAGAGATCCGCCGCCGGCGTCGGCCGGGCCGTCGGCCTCGGGGTCTCCGACAGCCAGGGCCTGGTGCACGGACCCGGCTTCGCGTGGGACGCGCGGGAGCTGCTGCGGGCGTGCGGGCTCGCCCTGTGGGAGTTCGACCATCTGGTGCAGGGGCAGGAGCCGTTCGAGGCCGGTGCCACGGGCGCGTTCGCCTCACCCGTGATCGACGTCCAGGACGGTTACGAGGCGTATCTCGCGTACCTGCGGAAGAACTCGCCGAAGTTCCTCAAGTCGACCCTCCTCAAGGAGCGCAGACTGCTGCGTACGGTCGACGAGCTGAGGTACGTGCACGACGAGCGCGATCCGGCGGTACTGCGCACGCTGATGCGCTGGAAGTCCGCGCAGTACCGCAGGACCGGACGCAGCGACCGCTTCACCCAGCCCTGGATCACCGGGCTCGTGGAACACCTGTTCCACACCCGGACGGACTCCTTCAGCGGACTGCTCTCGGTGCTCTACGCGGACGGCCGGCCGATCGCCGCGCATTTCGGTCCGCGTTCGGAGAGGATCATCAGCTGCTGGTTCCCGGCCTACGATCCGGAGTTCGCGAAATTCTCGCCCGGTCTGCTGATGCACCTGCGTATCGCCGAAGCCGCCGCCGCGGAAGGCATCGCGTACATCGACCTCGGGCGCGGCCAGAAACAGTACAAGGATTCCCTCAAGACCCGCGAGATAACGGTCTCCGAGGGCTGGGTGATGCGTCGTCACCCCATCGCAATCGGGCACTGGGCGCACCGCGCTCCGGCCCGGGCGTTGCGCAATACCGTGGTCGAACGGCCGGAACTGTTCGAACCCGCGGACAGGCTACTCAAACGGATCGGCGAATTCCGATCGGGACGGTTCCGTATGTGACCGTCATAGTGTGGCCGAAAACACAAAAAGCAGGGCCGGGATCCCGGTCTTGCCCTACAGTTCCCATCATCAATACCGTCGTACATCCACCCGCATCGGTCCATCATGCAGAGCGGCTCTAGGGGAGGGCTCGAGCGTCGCGATGGGGACCGGAGCGGAGCGCGGTAGGGGGGTGCCGTGCTCGGTGACCACAACTGTGCCGAGTCGCGGGCCGCGCGACCAGCAGTACCGACTCGCTCGTCCGGTACGGAGCGACATGCCGTCATGGGCCGGGTGAGAACCCCCCTTTCGAACCGGAAACTCATCCGGACCGCCCGGGGGCGGGCGGTCCACCGGTGGAGAGGGAAAAGACTCATGAGCTCATTCCTCCGCCCTGCGATCGAGGGGCAAGATCCACTCATATCCAAAATCTACCGGCCCATCTCTTCGCATCTCGCGATAGCGCCGCCCGTGAGCGTCGTGATCCCCGCCATGAATGAGGCGGAGAATCTGCCGTACGTCTTCAAGACACTCCCCGACTGGATCCACGAAGTGATCCTGGTCGACGGGAATTCGACCGACGACACCGTTCAGGTGGCCCGTGATCTCTGGCCGGGGATCAAGGTCGTCAAGCAGCGCGGAAAAGGCAAAGGCGACGCACTGATCAGCGGATTCGCCGCCAGCACCGGCGAGATCATCGTGATGGTCGACGCGGACGGCTCGGCCGACGGCCACGAGATCGTCAGCTACGTCTCGGCGCTCGTCTCGGGGGCCGACTTCGCCAAGGGCTCGCGCTTCGCCAACGGCGGCGGCACGGACGACATGACGCCGGTCCGCAAGCTCGGGAACCGGGTGCTGTGCGCCGTGGTCAACGCCAAGTTCGGCGCCCGCTACACGGACCTGTGCTACGGCTACAACGCCTTCTGGCGCCACTGCCTCGACAAGATCGACCTGGACTGCACCGGCTTCGAGGTCGAGACCCTGATGAACATCCGGGTCGTCAAGGCCGGCCTGCGGGTGCAGGAGATCCCCAGCCACGAGTACGTCCGCATCCACGGCATGAGCAACCTCAGCGCCGTGCGGGACGGGCTCCGCGTCCTCAGAGTGATCCTGAAGGAGCAGGGGAAGCGGCGCACCGGACGCCGTCGCCCGCCGGCCTTCGCGCCCGGCGCCAGCCGGGGGGAGGTGTCTTGAGCCACCTGGACGTCTCGGTGGTGATCTGCGTGTACACCGAGGACCGCTGGGAGGACATCCTCGCGGCGGTCGGCTCGGTGCGCCGCCAGTCGCGGCCCGCCGCCGAGACGCTGCTGGTCGTCGACCACAACCCGGCGCTGCTGGAGCGGCTCGGCAAGGAGTACGGGAACGCCCCGGAGGAGGTGCGGGTGCTCGCCAACGCGGGCCCCCGCGGCCTCTCCGCGGGCCGCAACACCGGCATCGCCGCGGCCCGCGGCGAGATCGTCGCCTTCCTCGACGACGACGCCGTGGCCGAGCGCGACTGGCTGCTGCACTTCGCCGAGGGGTACGACGATCCGCGCGTGATGGCCGTCGGGGGCCGGACCCTGCCCGCCTGGGCGTCCGGCCGCAGGCCGGACTGGTTCCCCGAGGAGTTCGACTGGGTCGTCGGCTGTACGTACAGGGGTCTGCCGCCCGGGCGGGTGCGGGTCCGCAACGTCCTCGGCGGGAACGCCTCCTTCCGCAAGTCGGCGTTCGACGTGGCGGGCGGCTTCGCCACCGGCATCGGCAGGGACGGCGACAAGCGGCCGCTGGGCTGCGAGGAGACGGAGCTGTGCATCAGGCTCACCCGGGCCATGCCGGACGCGGTGCTGCTGATCGACGACCGCTCGGTGATCCACCACAAGGTTCCGGCCGCCCGGGAGCGCTTCGGCTACTTCCGTACGCGGACCTACGCCGAGGGGCTGTCGAAGGCGCTCGTGGCGCGGAGTGTGGGCGCGGGAAAGGGACTTGAGTCCGAGCGCCGCTACACGACACGGGTACTGCCCGCCGGTGTCGCCCGGGGGCTGCGCGACGCGGCCCTCGGGCGGCCGGGCGGCGCGGGCCGGGCCGGGGCCATCGTGGCGGGAGTGGCGGCTGCGGCGGGCGGGTATGTGCTCGGGAGCGTCCGGGCCCGCAGGAACGGAAGCTCGTTCTCGGTGCCGGGCGCGCCCTCCGTGACCCTCCCGGCCTCCGGAAGACCGCATGCGCGAGGTGGGACAGGGTGAACGGGCCGGTACCGATCCTGATGTACCACGCGGTGGGGCACCGGCCCGCGAAGGCGACGTACGGCCTCTCGGTCTCCCCCGAGGCGTTCGCCGAGCAGATGGAACTGCTCGACGCGCGCGGTTTCACCCCGCTCACCACGGCGCAGCTGGGCGCGGCCTGGCGGGGCGGCGGCACGCTGCCGGGGCGGCCGGTGCTGATCACCTTCGACGACGGTTACGAGGGCGTGCACCGGCACGCCCTCCCCGTCCTGGCCCGGCACGGTTTCGCGGCCACCCTGTTCGTCTCGACGGGCTGGCTGCGCGGCCCGTACGCCGACGGGGGACCGCCTCTCGACACCATGCTGGACTGGGACCAGGTGCGGGACCTCGCGGCCGCCGGAACCGAGATCGGCGGCCACAGCCACACCCACCCGCAGATGGACCAGCTCACGGACGAGGAGCTGTGGTCCGAGACGCGGCGCTGCCGGGAGATCGTCACGGAGGAGGTGGGCACCCGGCCCGTCTCCTTCGCCTATCCGTACGGCTACTCCAGCCGGCGCGTGCGCCGTACGGTGCGCGAGGCCGGGTTCGCGCAGTCGCTCGCCGTGGGCAACGCGCTCGCCGAGCGGCGCCAGGGGCCTTACGCCCTGGAGCGGGTGACCGTACAGCGCAGTACCGGTATCGAGGAGTTCGAGCGGCTGGTGGAGGGACGGTCGATCGCCCGTGGCTTCGCCGGGGACCGGATCCTCACCAAGGGATACGCCATGGTCCGCAGGGCCCGGGCGGCCGGCCGGAAGGTAAGCAGAATCCGTGTCTGACACGACCACCGCCCAGGCCGGGAGCGCCGGGAGCCCGGCGACGGAGAACCGGCCGCCACCCGGGCGCCGTCTGCGCCTGCCGGGGAAGGGCGATGGGAATCCGCTCTTCCGCAACGCTTACGCGCTGATGCTCAACACGGGGATCAGCGCACTGCTCGGCCTGGGTTTCTGGCTGGCCGCGGCCCGGTACTACTCGGAGTCCGCGGTCGGCCAGGGTTCGGCGGCCATCGCCGCGATGAAGCTGCTGGCCGGCCTGACCGCGCTGACGCTCACCGGGGCGCTGGCGCGCTTCATCCCGGTGGCGGGGCGCAGGACCGGGCGGCTGGTCCTCCAGACGTACGCGGGCAGCTCCGTGGTGGTCGCGGGCGCGGCCCTGGCCTTCCTGGCCACGCTCGGCCTGTGGGGCCCTTCGTACAGCTTCCTGCACGGCCCGCTGAACGGCCTCGGGTTCGTACTGGCCGTCGTCGCCTGGTCGTTGCTCACGCTCCAGGACGGGGTGCTGACGGGCCTGCGCAGCGCTCTGTGGGTGCCCGTCGGCAACACCGTCTTCTCCGCCGTCAAGCTGGTGCTGCTGATCCTGATCGCGGCCTCCGTCCCGACCGCGGGCGTCTTCGTCTCGTGGGTCGCGGCGATCGCCGTGTCCGTGATCCCGCTGGGCTGGCTGGTCTTCCGGCGCCTGGTGCCGCGCCATGTGAGGGCCACCGAGGCCACGGCGCAGCCGCCGACGCTGCGGCAGATGGGACGTTTCCTGGCCGGTGACTACACCGGTTCGCTGTTCTCGCTGGCCGTCGTCTACGCGGTGCCGGTGATCGTCGCCTCGCAGGTCGGTTCCGAGGACAACGCGTACTTCTACATCACCACGACCATCGGCGGCACGGTCAACCTGCTCGCGATCAACATGGGCGCCTCGCTGACCGTGGAAGGCGCGCACGACCCGTCCACCCTCGCCCAGAACTGCCGGGCCGCGCTGCGCCGCATGGCGCGCATCATGCTGCCGGTCGCGGCCGTCCTGTTCTTCGGCGCCCCCTACATCCTGGGCGTGTTCGGCGAGGGCTACGCGGACGCCGCGACCCCGCTGCTGCGCTGGTTCGCCGTCGGCGCGCTGCTGCGCGTCGTCATAGAGGTGTACTTCGCGGTCCTGCGCGCCCAGAGCCGCACCTCGGGGCTCGCCTACCTCCAGGGCGGGCTGTGCGTCCTGGTGCTCGGCCTGACGCTGCTGCTGCTGCCGCGCATGGGGCTCGTGGGGGCGGGTGTCGCGGAGATCTCCAGCCTGGCGGTCGTGGCCTCGGTCGCGGGCGTGATGCTGTACCGGGTGGTGCGGTCGGCGCCGCCCGCCGCGGCCGGGGTCACGGAGGCGAACGCGGTGACTCCCGACGGTGGCCCGGAGGCCGGCGGCGACGCGGCCGGCTCCCCCGGCGGTGACCGTACGGACGGGGAAAGGCCGTCCGGCGGCGAGTCCGGAGCGCGCCGGGCACTGCGCTCGGCGCTCGGTCCGCCCACGATGCCTCTCGGGGCACGGCTGGACTTCGACCACCCGGAGCGCAGGCCCGATGTGCGGCCGGGACCGGAGACTCCGGCCGCCGGCACGCCCGCGCCGGTGAACGGCGGGAGCGGCGGAAGCGGCGCGGCCGACGCGGACGGCAGAGCGGGCAGGGCGGGCGGGGCCGACGAGAGCGGCGGCCACCGGCCGACATGGGCGCTCAGGTCACCGCTGCCCCCGCTGCCCCCGCTGCCCGGGGCGATTCCGTCACCCCGCTCCGCCCCGTCCGTACCGGCTCCCGCACCCTCTCCCGAGGCGAGCGAGAAGCCCGCGGTGCGGGGGGAGCGCACGGCGGGCGAGGGGGCCGGGGCGACGGCCGCACCGGCGCACGACGCGCCGCCCGCGCCCCACCGCACCCCGCTGCGCGCCCTGCTCCGCCTCCGCGCCCCCGAACTGGGCGTGGGGCTGCTGCTCCTGGCCGCGCTCGCCCTGTACTGGCTGCCCGCGCGGGGCATCGGCGAGGACGACCTGGAGCGCATCGGCGGCCTCGGGCTGATCTCCGTCCTTCCGCAGGCGACCCTGCTCGGCGCGGGACTGCTCGCGCTGTCCTTCGCCTCGCTGCTGTGGCTGGACCGGCCACGGACCGTACTGCTGACGGTGGCACTGCTCGCCACGGTGGTTTCGCTGCACGCGCTGCCCGCCGTGCTGGAGGCCGAGCCGCGGTTCCCGACGGCGTGGCAGCACCTGGGCTTCATGGACTACATCGACCGGACCGGCACGGCGGTGCCCGACCTCGACGCGCGCTGGAGCTGGCCCGGCTTCTTCGCCCTGGCCACCTTCGTCGCCGAGGCGTGCGGAGTCTCCGACATGTCACCGGTGATCCGGTGGTGGCCCCTGGCCATGCAACTGCTCCACCTGCCGCCGCTGTTCCTGCTGACGCGCTCGATGCGGGCGAGCTGGCGGGCCAGGTGGGCGGGGGTCTGGATCTTCGTCCTGAGCGGCTGGGTCGGCCAGGACTACTTCTCGCCGCAGGGCTTCACCTACGGGATGTACCTCGCCTTCGTGGCGGTGCTGCTCGTCTGGTTCCGCGAGCCACGGGTGCTGTGGGCCGGGCGGCGCCCCGGCGAGGCCGAGGTCAGGCCGGCCGGGCGGCGCGAGAAGGCGGTGCTGCTGCTGGTGCTGATCGGGCTCTTCGCCGCCACCGTCCCGGCCCACCAGCTCACGCCGTTCGTGATGCTCGGAGTGCTCGCCGTCCTGGTGGTGGCGGGCCGCTCGACGCTGCGCGGGCTGCCGGTGCTGTTCGCCGTCATGGTCGCGGTCTGGATCGGCTTCTTCGCCGAGCCGTACTGGTCGGGGCACTTCGACGAGCTGTTCGGCGGCGTCGGCGGCCTCGGCAACAATGTGACGTCGTCCGTCTCCGGCCGTATCGAGGGCGGGAGTTCGACGCACAAGCTGGTGCTGTACGTCCGGGTCGCGATGGCCGGCGGTGTGATGGCCCTGGCGTGCTGGGGCTGGTGGCGGCGGCGCTTCGCCGGCTACGGCGAGCGCTCGCTCCTGGTGCTGGCGTTCGTGCCGTTCCTGGGCTTCGGCATGCAGTCGTACGGCGGTGAAATGGCCCTGCGCGTCTTCATGTTCGCGCTGCCGGGCGCGGCCCTGCTGGCCGGGCTCGCGCTCTTCCCGCGGGCCGGTGCCACCACCGCCGAGCGGGAGGCGGACCGGCGGAGTCTCGCGCCGCTCGCCGCGCTGCTGACGGGGCTGCTCCTGATGGGCGGCTTCCTGGTCTCCCGCTGGGGCAACGAGTCCTTCGAGCGGACCAGGAGCGGCGAGGTCGCGGCGATGGAGTTCGTGTACGCGCACGACGATCCGTCGGTGCGGTTGCTGTGGATGAGCAGCGACACCCTGAACAGCGTGACGCCCGCGATGCCGTGGGGCGCACGGGACATGGAGAAGGTCACCTACGTGCCGACGCTCGCCCCCGTCGATCCGGTGCTGGTGGCCGGGCTGGTCAAGTCGCTCAAGGAGGCGGGCCCGAACTCGTACCTCATGGTCAACCGGAGCCAGTCGACCTATCTGCGGCTCGACTCGGGCTACTCGGACACCTGGGAGAAGCGGCTGACCGCCAATCTCGACAAGCGGCCCGAGCTCGAAAAGGTCCTGTCGAACGCGGACGTGTCGATGTACGCGCTGCGCGAGCGGCCCGACGGCCCGGTCGAGAAGCCGCAGCCGGGCCCGCCGGGTCCGAAGATCACCTGGACGCCGTGGTCGATGGTGGGCGCGCTGGCCGCGCTGACGCTGATCGTGCTGCTGGCGGCGCGGGAGGTCGTGCGGGTGGCGGTGGCGCCGGGCGTACGGCAGTTGCGGTGGCTGCAGAGCACGTTCTGGTTCTCGCTGCCGCTGCTGGCCGTACTGCTGGCCTCGCTGGTGCAGCGCTTCCTGACGATGGCGTGAGGGCGGAGGGATGCGGGCCGGCGCGGCTTCAGCGCGCCAGCCACCTCACCTCGTAGCCCCGCATGCCGAAGGAGTTCCCGTCGACCTCGGCCTGGACGGGCCGGTCGAGGGTGTTCACCACCAGGACGGTCTCGTCGTCGGCGAGGACGCGGACGTCGGATGCGTCGTCGGCGGCGACCCGCACCGCATCGTCGTACCGGGTGCCCGGCGGGAACTCCTTCGCGAACCGCGACAGCAGCTCCAGCATGGGCAGCGCCCCGCCGCCGTCGGCCAGCTGGGTGGAGCGCCACAGACAACCGGCGCACCGCGCGCCCCTGTTCTGCGGATTCCAGTAGAAGGCCGTGCTCGCGCCGCCGCGGGCCATCGCCATCAGCCCCGAGGCGTGCACGGCGACGCGGTGCGGTTCGCTCCAGCCGTCGCGGTCGTCGTCGTCGTCGCCCGGCTCGACGTAGTACTCCGCCCACCACACCG
This sequence comes from Streptomyces altiplanensis, assembly GCF_053591575.1. NCBI lineage: Bacteria > Bacillati > Actinomycetota > Actinomycetes > Kitasatosporales > Streptomycetaceae > Streptomyces > Streptomyces altiplanensis. Next base: position 47,288 of record NZ_JBSFUB010000020.1, read on the forward strand.
GCAGCCCGCCGGACCGGTCGCGGATCCACTCGCTCACCGCGGTCAGCTTGTCCGTGGCCCGGAACTCGTCGGGCAGCAACTCGTCGTCCCGGGTGTAGCTGGAGCCGTCGACGACGACGAAGTCGGCGCCCTTCTTGTTCTTGTTCCAGTAGGTGTAGGCGTCGAGGACCCGCTGGTCGACGCTGCCCCAGGGGCCCTTGAGAGCGGAGGCGTACGTCGTGTCACGCGGCTCGGAGCTGTCCATGACGAGGTACGGACCGCCGACGAGATTCTCCTCGTCGACCTTCTTCAGCTCGGCGTACACCAGGTTGTAGAGCTCGGTGTAACCCTCGTAGTTCCAGCGTTTGCGGCCGTCGTCGAAGAAGCCCTTGAACTCGTTCCAGACGATGAAGTGCCGTACGTCGGGGTAGCGTCTGGCCACGGTGCCGGCGAGCTTCGCGAAGTCCTCGTAGTGCTCGGGGCTCGGCGCGGTCTCCAGGGACCTCTTGCTCCAGTCGGTGTTGTCCGCCCCCGCCCTGCCGCCCTTCATCCAGTCGGGCGCGCAGCACAGCGTGATGACCGGGGTGCCGCCCGTCCTGCGGATCAGGTCGACGCGGCTGTCCAGCTCGTCGAACCGGTACCGGCCCGGAGAAGGCTCCGGGTTCTCCGCGCCCCACCCCATGATGTGCTGGATCTGGGGCAGGGGTGTCGCGGACAGCGTCTCCTCGGCTCTGCGCAGGGTGGCGGCGGTGCCCTCGTCGGCGCTGTACTGCGTGTGCGTGAAGCCCCAGCCGAGTGCGGACTCCGGCGCGGCCGACGGCACCACGGGGGTGCCGTGCACCTTGTCGCCGTCGGTGGTGGTGCCGGCGTCGCCGCCGCGGCTGTTCCCGTCGGGAAGAGTCGCGCACATCGTCAGTACGAGGGCGATCACGGCCACGCCCACGCCGATCAGCGCGGTGAACCGCCACCGCCTTGCCCCGGAGTCCCACCCATGGCGTCCCATCACCGGCCAGCGTATCGGCGGGGGGTGGCATTCCGGCAGGTATCAGAGGAACAGGCACGTAACGGCACGCCGCTCCGTGGAACGGATGAACGTGTGAAACCCGGGTGCACGGGGCGGTCCCGTGCCGGATCATGGGCGCCATGTCCGCACACCCTGAGGCCGCTCTGCCGATCCGGCTGAACGTCGACGACAGTGACTCGCCGTCGGACGTCGTCGACGCGCTGTTCCTCGGCCGCTTCGCGACGGGCGAGCAGCCGTACTCCCACAGCAAGTCGATCGACCGCGTCAAACCCGGCGCCACCCTCCTCCCGCCGTCCGCGAAGATCCTGCGCGCGGCCCGCGACGACGACCGCAGCGCGACCCTCGCCGAGGGCGAGGGATGGACGCTGCTGGTGTCCCGCTGGACCCGCGGCGCGGACGTCACCGTCACCGCCGTCACCTCGGATCTCGCGGAGGAGATCCTGAAGCAGGCCACGGACGGCGCGCAGGACGAACCCGAACCGCAGCCCGAGAACGTCACGATGGGCTTCTGGTACGTCTCCCCGCGCCGGGGCCCGCACCGCACCACCCGGCAGATCGCCGCCGGCGCGTGGGACGAGGTGCGGTCCAACTACACGGCGCCGGTGGCCGACGCCATGGACCGGCTGATGAAGGTGACACCGGACGACATCGCGGGCCGCCTGCTCCTGCTGCACGGCCCGCCCGGTACGGGCAAGACCTCCGCGCTGCGCACACTGGCCCGCTCGTGGCGGGACTGGTGCCAGGTCGACTGCGTACTGGACCCGGAGCGGCTCTTCAACGACGTCGGCTATCTGATGGACATCGCGATCGGCGAGGACGACGGCTCGGCGAAGGGGCGCTGGCGGCTGCTCCTGCTGGAGGACTGCGACGAGCTGATCAGGGGCGAGGCCAAGCACACGGCGGGCCAGGCGCTCTCCCGCCTGCTGAACCTGACGGACGGCCTGCTGGGCCAGGGCCGCAACGTCCTGGTCGGCGTCACCACCAACGAGGACCTGGAGCGTCTCCATCCGGCGGTGGTGCGGCCGGGGCGCTGCATGGCGCGCATCGAAGTCGGCCCGCTGACGCGCGCGGAGGCGGTGGACTGGCTCGGCAGGGAGGCCCACGGCCAGGAGGAAGCCGTCGGCCGCGACGGTGCGACGCTGGCGGAGCTGTACGCGCTGCGCCGCGGCAGTGGCCCGGCGTCGGTCCCGCCGCAGCACGAGGGCTCGGAGGCGGGCCTTTACCTGTAACCTCCGGCGGTTTCCCCCACCCCGCCCCCACCGCGCACCGCATCACGGCACCGCACTACGCCTCGTACGCCGCCCGCAGCGCGTCCTCGACCGCCGCCCGTGCGTCCGCCCGGCTGAGACCGAGCCGCCGGGCCCGCTCCGCGTACGCCTGCGCCGCCCCCGCCGCCTCCCTGCGAGCCGCATCCCCCGCCGCCGCGACGAACGTCCCGTTCCGCCCCCGCGTCTCGACCACCCCGTCGCTCTCCAGCGCGCGGTACGCCTTCGCGACGGTGTTCGCGGCCAGGCCCAGTTCTTCCGCGAGGCCGCGTACGGTCGGGAGTTTGCAGCCCACCGGCAGCGCACCGGAGCGGGCCTGTTCCGCGATCTGGGCGCGCAGTTGCTCGTACGGCGCGATACCCGCGTCCCCGTCAATGGCGATCTTCAAAGTCACGGTCCGATTGTCCCCCACGCGCGGAAAAAGGAGAGGCACCGGAGATCGGCCCGCGCATAGCCTGCCTCCCATGACGACGTTGACCGTTCGCGACTTCGTGCCCGCCGACACCGACGCCTGGGTCAGAGTGCGCCGTGCCGCCGTCCCCTTCATGGTCGTGACCCCGGAGTCCGTGGCCTTCGAGCGGAGCACCGCCCATCCGGACAAGAAGATGCGCATGCTGGTGGCCGAGCGGGACGGGGAGGTCATCGGCACGGCTTTCGCCGGTATCGCGTACGACAGCGCCGATCCGGGCCAGGCGTACGTCACCCCGTACATCCACCCCGACCACCGCGGCCGGGGCGCGGGGTCGCTGCTGCTGCGCGCGGCGGAGGAGCATCTCGACGCGGAGGGCGCCACGTCGGTCTACGCCTGGGTGGTGGACGCACCCCCCTCGCGCGCGTTCGCCGAGAGGCGCGGCTACCGGCCGACCCGCTCCCTGCACTTCCAACACCTCGACCTGGCGCAAGGGCCGCTCCCCCAGCGGCAGCCGCTCCCCGCCGGGGTGGAGCTCCGTACCGCCGCGGACTTCCTGGACGACCCGCGGCCGATGTTCGAGGCCGACGCGGAGACCACCTCCGACGAGCCGAGCGACATCAGCACGGACTTCACCGATTACGACGACTGGATCAACCACACCTGGAACAACCCGCTCCTCGACCACCGCCTCTCCACGGTCGTGGTGGCCGACGGACAGGTCGCGGCGTTCACGGCGGTCCACACGGACGGCCGCACCCGCTACTGGTCCGGCATGACCGGCACCCTGCGCGCCCACCGCAACCGGGGCTTCGCGAAGCTGGCCAAGACCGACTCCCTGCACCGCGCCCGCGCCGCCGGCTACACGGACGCGTACACGAGCAACGACGCGGACAACGGTCCGATGCTCGCCGTCAACCAGTGGTTCGGATACGAGATCTGCGCCTCGGAGGTACGCCATGTCCGCAAGCTCGGTTGAGATAGCCCTCGTCAAGGCAGGCCGTACGAAGATCCGCTACCCGGCGTCCGTGGTCTTCGACGACGGCACACACCTGGTGGTGCGGGCGCCGTGGGCGGCGCCGGGGGTACGGGACTTCGGCTTCGTACGGTTCGAGCCCGGCGACGTCTTCACGGAGCACTACTGGCGGGACCGGTGGTACGCCGTCAAGGAGGTCAGGACGGCGGACGGCACGCTGAAGGGCTGGTACTGCGACGTGACGCGCCCGGCGGTGGTGAGTGACGGCCGGGTGGAGGTCGAGGACCTGGACCTCGACCTGTGGCTGTCGGCGGACGGCTCCACCGTCCTGCGGCTGGACGAGGACGAGTTCGAGGCGAGCGGCCTGGCGGACCGCGATCCGCAGGCGGCGGCCGAGGCCCGTCGCGCACTCGACGCCCTGGAAGCCCTCGCCCGCCGCGGTCCGGGCTTCGCCGAGGCGCTCAGCCACTGAGGGGGGCTCAGCCGGTCGCCCCCACGTCATTGCCGGGGGCGCCGTCCCCCACCGGGGGCAGGTCGCCGCGCTCGGGCATCTCGTCCGCGCCGACGCCATCGCCGCTCCCCGGACTCTCCGGGAGCACCGCGTCCAGCTCCCGGTTGTCCGCCCGGTGCGCCTTCTCGGCGGCCTGCCGCAGGGTCTCGCGGTCCACGGTGCCCCGATCGGCGCCGACCCGCACCACATGCCCGTCGTACGCCCGCGCGTACTCGTGCGAGCTGCCCGAGGCGCGGTACCAGTGGTCGCCGTCCCGCTCGCACTCGCCTCCCTCACCGGCCCCGGACCGCGCCCCCGTGTCCGTCCCCGCCTCCGTCCTCGTCTCCATGGGCACTGGGGCGCAGTTCGTCTCGTCCAGCCTCCCCCGGTCCACTGTCAGCTGTATCTGTCCGCCGGTCCCCGGGGAGAAGTACGCGGCCGAGAAGCCGTCGTCGCCGATGACGCCGACGGACTGCTCGGCCGGCTCGTACCCGGGCACCTCGGTCACATAGATCAGCTCCAGGGCCGACTCCCCGGCCCGCGCCTGAAGTTCGGCGGACGCAGGAGCACCGGCCTTCTCCGTACCGCAGGCAGCGAGCACCGGCAAAAGCAGCAGAACGGCGAGCACCCGCGCACGCTTGCTCATGACGGTGTTCCCGGTACATCCGGTGTGCCCGTCGCCGGAAGGTGAACCGCTCGCGACCGGCCCTTCTCTTCGTGGGCGACGGAGTCACCGTCCTCGTGCCAGTGGACGACGAAGCGCTCCCCCGCCCGGTACGCGTCGAGGCCCGCGCGGCAGTAGGCGACCATGTCGGCGGGCAGGGCGCTCAGGGGGTGCCAGGCGAGCTCGGAGCACTTGTCCGGTTCCCGGTTGTACGGCTCGCCGCCGGCGCCGTACCGCGCCTCGAAGAACCAGCCCGTCCTGGGATTGCCGCCCGGCGCGCGGTGCTGCATGACCAGCGCCACGCGCAGGTCGTCCGGGGCCAGCGTGATGCCGATCTCCTCCTCCGCCTCGCGGATCATCGCCGCGCGGACGTCCTCGCCGTCCTCCACGTGTCCCGAGGGCCCGTTCAGCAGGCCGTCCGCGTACCCCGTGCCGGCCCGGCGGGCGAGCAGCACCTCGTCGCCCCGGCGGAGGATCAGGTGCACGTCGACCACTTCGGTGTGGCGGGGGCGCGGGGCCGGGCGGGCCACCACGGCGTAACGCTCGTCGTCGACGGTGCGGCCCCACAGGGACGGGTCGGCGGAAAGCCGTTCGTACCGGATGTGCGGGGCGAGCGGGGCGAGGGCGTCGGTCACCTCACACGCGGGGAGGCCCACGCCGTCCCACACCCCCTCGATCAGCAGCAGCCGCCCGCCGGGCCTCAGCAGCGAGCACCAGTGACGCAGGGCGGCGCCCGCGTCCGGCAGCAGCCACAGCACATGACGGGCCATCACCACGTCGAACTTCCGCTCCCCGACCGGCGGCCGGAAAGCGTCCCCGACGAGGACCTCGGCCTCTGCCGCTCCCGCCAGCTTGATCCGGGCGAGGTCCACCATCCGCGGCGAGCGGTCGATCCCGGTCACCCGGTGTCCCTGCTCGGCGGCGAGCAGGGACAGGCTGCCCGTACCGCAACCGAGGTCGAGCACCTCGGCCGGTCCGTCCTGCGGCAGCCACGCCCTCATCCTCGCCGCCCACGCCCCGCGCACGGCGGGGTCGAGCAGCCCGTGGTCCGGCTCCTGGTCGAAGGAGTCCGCGGTCGCGTCCCAGTCGGTCGTCCTCATGCGTCCGATCGTCGCAGCCGCCACCGACAATCGCTGACGATCAGCGGGACGCGTGGGCCGCAAATACCGGAGCGTTCAGTTCCGGACCGAGGCGGGCGGCCCGCGCCAGGAAGCCGGCCGCGCCCGGCCAGGACGCCTGCGCCGCGCCCGGCGGGCCGGCTCAGTGGCCGAAGCCCCGGGCGTCCGGACTCGGCGGCTCCTGCCCCGTCGGCGCCGGCAGCCGCTTGCGGTAGTGGAAGCGGTCGTACACGCCCTCCACCCGCCGCTCCACCAGCTCGTACCCGAACCGGGGGTACAGCTTCTGGTTCTCCCACATCTTCGCGTTCGTGTAGAGACGCACCTCCGGCAGCCCGAGCGAGAGCGCGTGCGCCTCGACGTACTCCAGCAGGCGGCGGCCCACCCCCTGCCCGTGGGCGTCGGGGTGGACCGCGATGCTGTCGAGGAAGAGGTGGTCCGCCTCGGGTACGAGCACCAGGACGCCCCGCACCGGGTCGCCCGTCACGAACACCCGCCCCGCCGCGACGTTCGCCGCGTGATCGGCTTCCATCGGGGCCGGCACGACGCCGATCCGTTCGATGTAGTGGTGGTAGGCCGCGTCGGTCACGGCCTTCACCCCCGGTACGTCGGCGGAGGTGGCGGGGCGGACGGTGTCGTCGGTCATGCCGACACGTTACGGCGACGGCTCGTCACCAGCTTCTTCAGCCAGGGCCAGGCCAGCAGGATCACGATCACGGCGTAGACCGTCACCGAGAAGGGGGTGTCGACCAGCCCCGTCGCGCTTCCGTCGCTGATCTGGAGCGCGCGCCGCAACTGCTGTTCCGCCGCCGGGCCGAGGATGACGCCGATCACCGCGGGCAGCACCGGCAGCCCGTACCGTCGCATGCCGAACCCGATCAGGCCGATGGCCAGCAGGATCACCAGGTCCAGCGCCTCGCCGCCCACCGCGTACGCTCCGACCGCCGCGAAGAAGAGGATCCCGGCGTAGAGGTACGGGCGCGGGATGCGCAGCAGCTTCGCCCAGAGGGGCGCCAGCGGCAGGTTGAGCAGGAGCAGCAGCACCATGCCGACGAAGAGCGAGGCGATCAGGCCCCACACCAGGTCGGGTTCGCGCTCGAAGAGGAGCGGTCCCGGCTGGATGCCGTACTGCTGGAAGGCGGCCAGCATGACGGCGGCGACGGCCGTCGTCGGCAGGCCGAGCGTCAGCATCGAGACGAGGGTGCCGGCGGCGGAGGCCGAGGCCGCCGACTCCGGTCCCGCCACGCCCTCGATCGCGCCCTTGCCGAACTGCTCCTTGTGCTTGGAGAGCCGCTTCTCGGTGACGTACGAGAGGAACGTCGGGATCTCCGCGCCTCCGGCCGGGATCGCGCCGAACGGGAAGCCGATGACGGGGCCGCGCAGCCAGGACTTCCAGGTGCGCCTGAGATCGGCCCCGCCGAGCCAGGGACGGCCGACCGGAATGGGTTCGGCGGCCGTGCGCCGCAGGTGCGCGGCGACCCACAGCGCCTCGCCGATCGCGAAGAGGCCGACCGCGACGATCACCACGTCGATGCCGTCGGCGAGCTGGAGCGAGCCGAAGGTGAGGCGCTGCTGGCCGGTCATCTGGTCCAGTCCGACGAGGCCGATGGTCAGACCGATCAGCAGCGACGCCGCGCCCCGGATGCGGGACGAGCCGAGCACGGACGTCACGGCGATGAACGCCAGCACCATGATCGCGAAGTAGTCCGGCGCGCCGATGTCCACCGCCAGCGAGGCGACGGTCGGGGCGAGCGCCACCAGCAGGACCGTGCCGATCATGCCGCCCGCGAAGTGGCCGATGGCGGCGGCCGCCAGCGCCTGCGCGCCGCGTCCCGCCTTCGCCATCGGGTTGCCCTCGATGGCCGCCACCACGGCCGCGCTCTCACCCGGGGTGTTGAGCAGGATGGAGGTCGTGGAGCCGCCGAACATGGCGCCGTAGTAGATGCCAGCGAACATGATGAACGCGCCGGTGGGCTCCAGCCCGTACGTCACGGGGAGCAGCAGGGCGACGGCCATCGCGGGTCCGATGCCGGGCAGGACGCCGATGGCGGTGCCGAGCAGGACGCCCAGCGCGGCCCAGAGCAGGTTGACCGGGGTGAGGGCCGTACCGAAGCCGTCGATAAGGGAGTTGAGGGAGTCCATGACTCAGAGCACCTCCATCAGGGGGCCACCGGGGAGCGGGACTCCGAGCAGGTTGTTGAAGACGAAGAAGGTGACGAGGGAGAGACCGGCCGCGATGAGCGGGTCCCGGTCGTAGTGGCGGCTGCCGAGGGCGTACGCCGATCCCCAGAAGAGCAGGGCTCCCGAGACGGGGAAGCCGAGCGGGCCGATGAGGACGGCGTTGCCGAGGAAGACCCCGGCGAGGAGCAGGACCGTACGCCAGTCACTCGGCTCGCTCAGGTCGATGTCCTCGCCGCCCTCGGCCTCGCCGCGGCCGCCGCGCAGGACGTCGGCGGCGAGGAGTACGGCGACGAGCAGCAGGGCGACGCCGACGACGACCGGAACGGTCCTCGGTCCGACGGGGCCGCGCTGGGTGATGTCGACGTCCATGGTGAGGGCGTCGGTGAGGACGAGAACGCCGAGCAGCAACAGCAGGGCACCGACGCCGAGTTCGGAGTGTTCGCGCAGCCATCCGCCGCGGCCGGCGGGCGCGGGGGTTTCGGTTCCGGTCGTCACAGCCCCAGCTCCTTCAGCACCGAGTCCACGCGCTCGTCCTGCTCGTCCAGGAAGTCGCCGAACTCCTCCCCGGTCAGGAACGCGTCGTCCCAGCCGTTCTTCTTCATCGACGCCTGCCACTCGGGCGAGGCGTGCAGTTTCTCGATCAGCGCGACGAGCTTGTCGCGCTCGGCGTCGGTGAGCCCCGGCGGCGCGACGATGCCGCGCCAGTTGGTGAACTCGGTGTCGAGGCCCGACTCGCGCAGGGTCGGGGCGTCGAGGCCCTTGACCCGCTCGGGGCCCGTGACAGCGAGCAGGCGCAGCTCCCCGGACTTGATCTGGTCGAGGTACTCGCCGACGCCCGAGACGCCGAAGGCGACCTTGTTGCCGAGGATGGAGGCGAGGAGCTCGCCGCCACCGTCGAAGGGGATGTAGTTGACGGACTTCGGCTCGATGCCCGCGGCCTTCGCCATCAGCATCGGGGCGAGATGGTCGGGCCCGCCGGGTGAGGAGCCGCCGCCCACGGGGAGCTTGGCGGGGTTCTTCCTCCAGGCGGCGACGAGGTCGTCGATGGTCTTGTACGGGGAGTTCTTGCCGACGACGACGATGTCCTGCTCTTCGGTGAGCCGGGCGATCGGTGTCGTGTCGCCCAGCGTCCTGGGCGACTTGTTGGTGTGTACGGCGCCGACGACACCGAGCCCCATCGACATGGCGAGCTTGCCGTTGCCGTGTTCGCCGACGAGCCGGGTGAGACCGACGGTGCCGCCGGCGCCCGGCAGGTTGAACACCTCGATGTTGTGGGTGAGTCCGGCGTCCTCGGCGTTCTTCGCGGCCGTACGGGCCGTGATGTCGTAACCGCCGCCGGGGGTATTGGGAACCATGAAGCGCAGGCCGGGGATCTGCGTGCCGGTGTCGGCGCCGCTGCCTGTCGTGAGCAGCGGCGGCCCCACCAGTACCAGCAGTGCCGCCCCGAGCAGGGCGAGGGGAGTGCGCACGCGCACCTGGGCCACCACCTGTCCGTTTGAACTGGGAATTCAGGGAAATTTGTGAAGTGGCCCACATGTTGCCCGCACGTTAACAAGCTGTCTCCCTTCCGCAATCAACGGACGTTGTGGTCGTTGTGGTCGCGCCCTAGCCTTGCGCGGTGACCAAGGTGCTGGTGGTGGACGACGACTTCATGGTCGCGAAGCTGCACAGCCGCTGCGTGTCCGCGATGGACGGTTTCACGGTCGTCGGAGTGGCGCACAGCGGTGCCGAGGCGCTGCGCGCGGCCGAACGGCTCCGCCCCGATCTGGTCCTGCTCGACGTGTATCTGCCCGACATGGACGGGATCAGTGTGCTGCGCGAGCTGCGCGCGGCGGAGGAGCGGGCCGCCGGCACGGAGGACAGGCACACCGTGGACGCGCTGTTCATCACGGCCGCCCGCGATGCCGGGATCATCAGGGCCGCGCTGCGGGCCGGCGCCCTGCACTATCTGATCAAGCCGTTCAACCGGGCAGCCCTTCAGGAGCAGCTGCGGCACGTGGCGTCGGTGCGTACCCGCTTCGACGAACTCGCCGAGCAGGGCGAGGCGCGCCAGGCGGACGTCGACCAGATCTTCGGTCCCCGCCCGCCGGGCTCGCGCGAGCTGCCGAAGGGCCTCGCGGCGCCCACGGCGGAGCTGGTCGAGCGCACCTTGCGCGAGCACCCCTCGGGTCTTTCCGCCACCGAGTGCGCCGAGTCCGGATCGCTGTCCCGCGTCAGCGCACGCCGCTACCTGGAGTTCTTCGCGGACACGGGCCGCGCCGAGGTGACGCTGCGGTACGGCGGGACGGGGCGGCCGGAGCGCCGCTACCGGTGGATCGGCTGACGGTTCTTAACCATCGCTGACTTCGCAATGAAGTCATGCGCGCGGAGCAGTGACCGTGTGGCCGGGAAGCACGAAGGCCCCGGACAGAGTCTCCGGGTCCTTCTTCCGTGACCGTCAGGTCCCTTGGCGGCCCGTCAGGGAGCCAATGAGCCGACGGCAGCGAGAATGGCATCCCAGGGCAGCCCGCGCCCACCAGTTCCCTCGCGCGGCTCGTACAGCGGCCAGACGTCCGGCCCGTACACCAGCCGGACATCCGCTTCGCGAAGCGTGTCGATGTGCCGCCGCCACGCGGGATGGCGGGCGTGGGCAGCGTTGACGCGCGGGAAGACGACGACCGGCAGGTCCAGGGTGCCGATCGCCTCGCCCACCTGCGTGAGTGCCTGGTTGTCCGCGATACCCGCAGCCAGCTTGGCCACGGTGTTCGCGCTCGCCGGGGCGACGACGAAGCAGTCCACGGGAGGGTGCGGCCGCGCCTCGCCCGGAAGCCGCGGGGTGACCCGTACGGGCAACCCGGTCAGCTTCTCCAGTTCCTCGACCTCCCCGATGGACCGCAGCCACTCGCCGGCCGTCGGTGTCAGGGTCACCGCGACCCGCCAACCGCGTTCGACAGCGGGTTCGACCAGACCAGTCCGCAGGCTTTCCACCCCGTCGGCCCCCGTGCCGACAACACCGAGCACTCCGCGCGTATGCGTACTCACCGACTTACTGCACCGCCTTGCATCGCTGCGCCATGACGAACACCTCGGACGAGCGGGCACGGCCGCTCACGGACGACTGCCTGATGAGATCCCGCAGCGTCTCCCGCACACGGGGATTGTTCCGTACGAGCTGCGGGGACGTGCGCTGGGCCGTGCACAACTCGGTGAAAGCGTCGTCTCCACGGCCTGCCAGGGTGAGCGCGCGGGCGCAGTCGATGCGAGGTGAGACACCGTGTTCAGGCTGCGTGAGGTCCACGTCCGGCATGCTGGCCTGCGGGTCGTGCTCCGTCTCCCACCCAGTAGGTGGCACCGCTGCGGAGGGTGGCCAGAGCTATCACGGACGCCTCGTCGTCACCGGCCAACAACGATTCCAGCAGATGCCGTTCCATGGTCACCCCCGCCTGGATCCTGCGGTACAGCAGCCAGGTACCGCAACCCCAGCAACCACCCGCGTCCGGTAGCGCCCCTCCGGGGCCTGGTAGCGGCCGGAATGGCCGTCACTGACCGACCCGGCCAGAGTTACGGATCAGAAGGTTCGGCGCACCGGTCCGTCCTGAAGCGCGACGGGGCTAGGATCGCAGCGGGCGAAGCCGTAGCGCAGGGGTGGTCGCGCGCGGTCTCCAAAACCGCGAGGACGCCGGTTCGAATCCGGTCGGCTTGGCCTGCCCCCGCTACGCGTCCAGGACGACGGACGTCCGTGCCGGACATGCGCCAGAACAGTGGGCGACCGGGACGGCCTTTCCGCAGCTCAAGCATCCTGTATCAACATGCGTGCCCGGTGATTCCCAAGCTCAGGGCTCAAGCTCTCGGCCCAGGGCTCATGCAAGGGGCCGCTCAGCGTGTGGATCTCCATGGGGGTCTCGGCGCGCTCGGAATGTCACGGGGCGCCGGTCGTGCGCTCTCGCTGCGTGGAGGGAAGTCAACCCACCCTGTTGAGGTGTCCGTAGGCGAGAACAAAGCTGGCTTCAGGGGGCGCGGTGGGTGAGTGGAAGCAGGGTAAGTGCGGGTGGCCTCTCAAGGGCGGAGGCCGCTGTTCGAACTTGACCATGAAAGACACCTCCCGGTGCTGGCGACACCAAGGGGAGTGGACCAAGCGGGGGCAGGCGGAGCGGAAGAAGGCCGGCAGGCGCCGCAAGCAGTGAACCGTGTTGTGCAGCAGGGCCAGAAAGGGCACCGGTCCGCGCCCAGCACCAGCGGGCATCGATCACTACTGGGCGCCCCCGCGTGTGAAGTGCGTCGGCTCTTGACCTGAGTCCTACGTTTGCGCGGGTCAGAGTCGATTTCAGCCACTGACTACCCATGCCCTCCGAAGTCGCTGCTGTATGGCATCGGTTCGCTCTTCCGAGGTGAGCGGTCTCCTGAGAACCCGTCATTACAACGTCGGCGACTCGTCGGCCCGCCCCTACGCGTCGCTCCATCAGGTCGACGCCTCGACGCCTCGACGTCCGACTCGTCCATCTGATTTCGAGCGGGTGCCGAGTTCATCCGCGAGGAGCCCCACGGGAGCCGAACAGGGAGCCGAACAGGGAGCCGCCCCGGGCGACATCAGGTGACTCCGCCTGGACTCCCACGGACGGTCAACCCTGGACTCGCTGCTGAGCGGGCTCCTGTGGCCTCGTCTTCCTGAGCCCCTTCTTAGCGTCGTCTTAAAGGCACCATAAGGATCGGCGTCCCCCGCCTCGGGCAGGGGATTTCGCTGTTTCCGGGGGCTAGCGTGCTGATCGCCGGGGCGGGGTTCAGCCCGTCGGCGCCGCTTGTTCTCGGAGGGCCGCTCCGCCGGGCTCGATCCCCGCCCCGCGCCCCAGGTGTCCCCACCGCAAGGAGAACGTTCCGATGACCGCTCGTCGCACGGACCGCAAGGGCAGCAAGAACAGCAAGGCTGCCGTAATCGCCGCCCTCGGCATCGCGCCGCTCGCGCTGACCGCCCTGTCGGCCGTTCCGGCCTCCGCCCACGGTTCGATGACGGACCCGGTCTCCCGGGTGTCGGCCTGTTACGCGGAGGGCCCGGAGAGCCCCGACTCGGCGGCGTGCAAGGCGGCGGTCGCGGCCGGCGGTGTGCAGGCGCTCTACGACTGGAACGCGGTCAACATCGCGAACGCCGCCGGGAACCACAGGCAGCTGATACCGGACGGCGAGCTGTGCAGCGCCGGCAACGACAAGTACAAGGGCCTGGACCTGGCGCGTGCCGACTGGCCGTCGTCGAAGCTGGCCGCCGGCAAGCACACCTTCCGTTACAAGGGCACGGCTCCGCACAAGGGCTCGTTCGAGCTGTACGTCACCAAGGACGGCTACGACCCGACGAAGCCGCTGAAGTGGTCCGACCTGGAGGAGAAGCCCTTCGCCGCCGTCACGGACCCGAAGATGGAGAACGGCGACTACGTCTTCGACGGTACGGTCCCGAACAAGTCGGGCCGTCACCTCGTCTACAGCGTCTGGCAGCGCTCGGACAGCCCCGAGGCCTTCTACACCTGCTCCGACGTGGTCTTCGGCAAGGACACCGGCGGGTCGGGCACCGCCCCGGCGCCGATCGCGTCCGCCCCCACCGATCAGGAGGTCGCGGACGGTGCCGGCAAGTCGTCCGTGGAGCACAACGGCCACGGTGACGACGACCACGAGACCGGCGCCGGGGTGACGGCCCCGGCCACCGACCAGGCCACCGACCAGGGCGCCGGCCAGGAGGCGGGTCAGGCGGGCCGGGACACCGGTGAAGACACGGGTGAAGACTCCTCCCCGCCTGCCACGGGCCGGTCCGCCGACGAGCCCGCCGCCAACGCGCCGGAGGCGAACGGCACCGGCGCCGCGCGGCCGGTCGCCGCCGCCGCCGGTGAGAACCTGGCCGAGACCGGTGGCGACAGCACCACCCCGTACATCGCGATCGGCGGCGCCGCCGCCCTCGCCGTCGGCGCCGCGGTGATGTTCGGCTCCGTCCGCCGCAAGGCCGCCCGCCGCTGACCCGGCCCCGGCACCAGCACCAGCACCAGCACCAGCACCAGCACCAGCACCAGCAGCCCCGGTCGGCCGTACGACCGCCGCCGCCCCCGCCTCGTTTCCCGGGCGGGGGCGGCGGCTCTGCGGCAGCCGTCGGGCGACGGCGCCGGTGGTCCCGGTCTCAGCCGATCGGCCCAGCCCCGCCTGCGCGAACGCCGAGGGCCCCCGAGCGTGGGGGCATGACTTTCGTCGACGAGGTGAAGACCGCAGTCACGCCAAGGGCCGCACTGCTCGTCACAGGTGTGCTCGCCCTGCAACTGCTGTTCATCACGTCCTACGTGGGAGCGCTGCACAGCCCGAAGCTCCGGGACGTGCCCTTCGGCGTCGTCGCCCCCGAGCAGTCGGCCGCGCGCCTCGTCGGCCGGCTCCAGAGCCTCCCGGGCGACCCCCTGGACCCGCGCACGGTCCCGGACGAGGCCACCGCCCGCCGGCAGATCATGAACCGTGAGATCAACGGCGCCCTGATCGTCTCCCCCACCTCGAAGACCGACACCCTGCTGGTCGCCTCCGGCGGAGGCACCGTGCTGTCCTCGGCCCTGACCGCGCTCATCACCAAGGTCGAGGCGTCCCAGCAGCGCACCGTGGAAACCGTGGACGTGGCCCCGGCCTCGGACCGGGACTTCAACGGCCTCTCCGCCTTCTACCTGGTCGTGGGGTGGTGTGTCGGGGGCTACCTCTGCGCCTCGATCCTGGCGATCAGCGCGGGCTCCCGGCCCGCCAACAGGGAGCGAGCACTGATCAGGCTCGGCTCCATGGCGCTCTACTCGATCGCGGGCGGGCTCGGCGGCGCGATCATCGTCGGCCCAGTCCTCGGCGCCCTGCCCGGCAGCCTCGTGGCCCTGTGGGGTCTCGGCTCCCTGCTCGTCTTCTCCGTCGGCGCGATCACGCTCGCCCTCCAGGCGCTCACCGGCGTCGTGGGGATCGGCCTGGCTGTGCTGATCGTCGTGATCGCGGGCAATCCGAGCGCGGGCGGGGCGTTCCCGCTGCCGATGCTGCCGCCCTTCTGGGAGACGATCGGCCCCGCCCTGCCGCCGGGCGCGGGCACCTGGGCGGCGCGCTCGATCGCGTACTTCCGGGGCAACGCGGTCTCCGGACCGCTTCAGGTCCTCAGCATCTGGGCGATCGCGGGCACCGTCATCACCCTGATCATGGCCTCGCTGCGCAGACCGGACACGGACGGCTCCCTCCCGTCCGGCACGTGAGGACCGGCCCCTGGGCAGCGCCCCGTCCGGCACGCACGCGCACCGGACGGGGCACCGGCGGGCCGGCCGGGCCGGTACCAGGACCCGGGGCTCAGCCGATCTCCGCCTCCAGCACCTTCAGCGCCGCCGGCACCGGCTGGAAGAACGTCTCACCGCCCGCCGTGCAGTTGCCGCTGCCGCCCGAGGTGAGACCGATCGCCGTGTCCTCCGTGAAGAGCGAGCCGCCGCTGTCGCCGGGCTCACCACAGACCGTGGTCTGGATGAGCCCGCTGACGACGCTGCCGTTGCCGTAGTTCACGGTGGCGTCCAGCGCGGTGACCTTGCCGTCGTGCACCTTGGTGGTGGAGCCGCTGCGCCGCACCGCCATGCCGACGATCGCCTCGCCCGCCTTGGTGATCGGCTGCGTACTGCCGTTGTAGAGGTTGACCTCGCTCGGGTGCTCCACCCCGTCGTCGTACTTGACGAGCGCGAAGTCGTTGCCGGGGAACGTCGAGACGGCCGTCGTGCCGAGCGCGCCGCCCTTGGAGTCCGCCCACTGGCTGCCGGCCTTGCCGCAGTGGCCCGCCGTGATGAAGTGCGGTGCGCCGCCCTTGACCACGTTGAAGCCGAGCGAACAGCGCGCGCTGCCACTGAGGATCGCGTCTCCGCCCGCGACGAGCGGCTTGAACTCCCCGGCGGACTTCTTCAGTGCGGCCTTCTGGCCGAACGCGCCGACGGCCTTCTCCAGCTTCGCCCACGTGTCGCCCCCGACCGTACGGTCGGCCGTCACGACCACCTTGTTGGTGACCGGGTCGGTGGCCCACGCGGTGCCGGGGATGGTGGCCTCGCCGGCGAGGGTGGACCGTACGGCGGTCAGTTCGGCCAGGGAGTTCTTGACGATCCTGGGCTTGCCGCCCGCTTTCCGTACGCTCTGGGCCGCCGTCTCGTTCATGACGTTGACCACGAGTACCTCGGACTCGCTGTCGTAGTACGCTCCGGCCGCGTCGTCGCCCAGGACCGACTGGAGGTCGGAGGCGAGCTTTTCGGCCCCCGTCGCGGTCAGCCTCTTGACGGTGTGCCGGGGGGTTTCGTCACTGGCGTTCGCGGTCTGGAAGGTGACTCCCGCTGTCATCAGAGCCGCGACACCGGCTCCCGTCACGGCCACGCGCCGCTTGATTGTGCGTCGGTGCTTCACGTAATGACCTCCTGTGGGGGGTTCGGCCCTGCAAGGTGGGGACAGGGCCGTAGTGCGCCCCCCGTGTCTTCACCCTCCGAGTTCTGCCCAGTCGGTCACGTTCGCGAACACGGGGTGCGACCATCTGGGCGGCAGCGAGTGAGGACCCGCCCTGGCCGGTATTCGTCCGCACGACGGCGAGTCCCCGCCCGGTCGGCCGGGCGGGGACTCGTCTGCTGCCGACCGTGGTCGGTCTTCGGGGTGAGTTCTTCTCAGTAGACGCTCACGCCGTACGCGCTCAGGGCCTCGGTGACCGGCTGGAAGAAGGTCGTACCGCCGGAGGAGCAGTTGCCGCTGCCGCCCGAGGTCAGGCCGATGGCGCGGGTGCCGGAGTAGAGCGGGCCGCCGCTGTCGCCGGGCTCGGCGCAGACGTTGGTGCGGATCATGCCGTAGACGATGTCGCCGCCGCCGTAGTTCACCGTGGCGTTGAGGCCGGTGACGGAACCGCTGTGGGTGCCGGTGGTGGAACCGCGGCGGGTGACGGACATGCCGACGGTGGCGTTGGCCGCGCTGGTGATGTCCTGGCTGCCGACGGTGCCGGGGTGCGGGACCGAGGTGTTGGCGTACCGCACGAGGCCGTAGTCGTTGCCGGGGAAGCTGGATCCGGCCGTCGGGCCGATGCTCGTGGTGCGGGCGGAGTTGGTGTACCAGGGCGGGTTGCCGTCGGTGCAGTGGCCGGCGGTCACGAAGAAGTAGGTGCCCGCGCTGTTGCGGACGTTGAAGCCGGCGGAGCAGCGCCAGCTGGTGGCGTAGATCGCGTCGCCGCCGGAGATGAGCTTGGAGAACTTGCCGGGGGTCCGCTCGACGCGGATGGCGCCCGCGTTCGTCCCGGCTTCCCGCTTGATCTTGGCGATCTCGGCGCCGGAGACGGTGCTGTCGGCCGTGACGACCAGGGTGTCGGTCGACTTGTCGATGTGCCAGGCGGTGCCGGCGACATCGGCCTCCAGGACCGCGTCACTCGCGGAGGAGAGCTGGTTGGCGCTGTACGTACGGGCCGTGTCGGCGCTGGCGTTCGGTACGGCGAGCGCGGCGGTGGCGACGAGTCCTGCCGTGACGGCGACCAGGCGGGATCGTCTCGCCACACCGGTGCGGGGGGTGGTGCGCTTGTTCCTCACTTCTCGTTCCTCCCGAGGGGAAGTAGGGGGCCCGCCCGTGGGGTGAAACGGACCCGTGAGGCGCAGTCAGTGAACCCGTCGTCCGGATTCCGGACAGGTTGTGCCCCTGACAAGCGCTGTTCGGGAGTATTCGGGGCGTCAACTGCCCGCGCAAGGGCGCCTTTCGGCCGACCGGGCACCACGACAGGCGGCCCCGGCGGCGCTGGGGCCGACGGGGCTGTGCGGTGTCCGGCGCGGCGTTCCGCGTGATGCCGCGCTCCACGGCGCCGTTCCGTACGGTGCCGTTCCGGTGCTGGGACGGATCAGCGGTCGATCCGGTTCCTCTCCCCCGCCGGGACCGGGACCGGCAAGGTGTTGCCCGGCGGCGGGAACGGGCAGATGAAGTGGTCGGCGAACGCGCACGGCGGCAGCAGCGCCCGGTTGAAGTCGACGGTCACCGTGGAGTCGGCCGCGGGCGCGGGCGGCCGCAGGAACCGGAAGCGGTACGTACTGTCTCCGCTGGTCGCGTCGGCGAAGACCGCCCAGAGCGAGCCGTCGTTCTCGACCGCGACCTGAAGCGTGTACTCGACGCCGTCGATTTCGAAGGCGATCTCCCCGGCGAGGCCCAGTCCGCGCTCGCGCCCGTCCGCGTTCTCGACCTGGATGGTGGTACGCCCTTCCTCGTACGGACGGAAGCGGCCCGGCAGCACCCACTTCGCGTCGTACGGCGTCACTTCCAGGCCCGCGAAGGCGCGTCGCGCCGACGCCCGGGGGTCGAAGACGCGGACCGCCCACAGCCCTTCGCGGCGCAGCACGACCAGCCGCCGCCCGTCGGCCGCGACGCGGGACTCCGGGATCGGCCCGGTGTCCGCGGTCAGCCTGGCCTCACCGGTGAGCGGCTGTCCGTCGACGGTGATCCCGTCCTCGGGCGCGGCGGTCAGGACCACCTCGTCACCGTCGGCCGTCCACTTCCCCGGCACGGCCGGAATTCGACCTTCCGGATAGTCGGAGAGCCAGTGGGTGCCGGTGAGCGAGAGCGGGCCGTACGGCCCGGAGACCGTCTCGACGCGCTGCTCGTGCCAGTGCTTCCAGTCCTGCTGGGGGTCTGTGCTCATGCGCTCAACTTTTCCACACGGGCGCTGCGGGCACGGGGAGCCCGGGACGCCGCCCGCGTCAGCAGTCGCAGCCGCAGTCCGGGCAGTCGCACTTGTGGCAGCAGCCCTCGCGCTTCTTCCTGGACCAGGGTCCTTCGTACTCCGCTGCGCAGCACCACTTGCAGGTGCAGCACAGCCCGACCGCGACGGCGCACCCGGCCCAGAAGCCGCGCCTGCCGGGCCTGCGCGGCTCGCCCGTGAACCCGGGCGGCATCCCACCGGGACCGCCGGGACCGCCGCCGGGCATCCCGGGACCGCCGCCGTAGGGATTGTTCGAGCCGTACGGGCCGTACGGGCCGCCACCGCCGTTCCCGGACGCGGGCGGCGGCGTCCCGTACGCCTGCGCCCGCGCCTGATGACCGCAGGCCGCCGTCCCGAAAGCCCGGTCCACGGCCCGCTCCAGCTCGTGCGCCAGCAGTACGTGCGCCAGCTTGGCGTCCGTGAAGTGCGCGTCGCGCAGCGCCAGCCGTACGCCGTGCACCGCGTCGTCGCACAGCCGGCGCGCCTCGGCGAGCCCGGTGCCGGTCGCGGTGAGCGGGTTCCACGCGCCCGACGCCGCGTCGGCCTGCAGGTCCTCCACGGCGTCCAGCAGGTGCGCGAGCCGCCCGAAGAGGCGCCCCGCCTCCGCGAGCGGCGCCGCGTTCTGCGGCTTCCCGGCGAGCACGGCGGTGTGCGCGAAGGCCGCCGCGGTCGCCGTCTCGGCCGGTTCGGTGACCGTGAGGACGGAGGTGCCGGGGCCCGCCAGCGCCTCGATGCCGGCCTGGCGGTCGACCGCGTCGACGAGCAGCGCGGTGTCGAAGCCCAGCGAGGCACCCGTACGCGCGCCCGCCCTGTCCCAGCCGGCGGCGACCCGGCGCGCGGCCGCGGCCACCGGCCTGCGCGCCAACACCCCGTCCCGGTCGGCGACGTGGTCCCGTACCTTCGCGGAAGCCAGGACCAGTGAGACGGCCGCCGCGAGCCTGGCCCCTTCGCCCTGGGCGACGGGCGCGGTCCGCATCGCGCGCAGCGGGCAGGGGCCGGCGGTGCGCCGCCACCCCGTGACGCGCTCGGACTGAGCCTCCGTCAGGACCGAGACGATGAGCCCGTCGTAGTTGGTGACGACCCTGGCGAGCTGCCCGTGGTCACCGCGAAGTGCCAGGCACAGACCGCAGAGATGGGCCGTCCACTCGGCCCTGAGCCCCTCCGGGA
Organism: Streptomyces altiplanensis; assembly: GCF_053591575.1. Classification (NCBI taxonomy): domain Bacteria; kingdom Bacillati; phylum Actinomycetota; class Actinomycetes; order Kitasatosporales; family Streptomycetaceae; genus Streptomyces; species Streptomyces altiplanensis. Next base: position 67,251 of record NZ_JBSFUB010000020.1, read on the forward strand.
GCCGATGGCTGCAGGGCCTGACGATTCCGAACACGGCCTTCCCCCAGGTGTCGTTCGACGGTGCGTCCGCATCGTACCGAGAGGGTTCGAAGGGGCCCGAGCGGGCACCTGTTCACCCGTCCGTCCCCCTCGTCACCCATGTGGCCCGACGGTCGTATTTTTCACCCTGTCAGCAGCCTTACACGGTGGGAACCTTGACGAATCGCCACAAGTTCTGCACCAGTACCGTCACGAATCACCTGCGCGGCGACTATCCACTTGGCGCGCAATCCGCATGATGGACGACCATAGGGGGAGCGGAACACAGACACGACCGCGGTGAAAGGAGGCGTCCATGGGATCGGTGCGCAAGGCCAGTGCCTGGCTCGGACTCGTCGAGGACAGCGACGACGACCGCTACTACGACGACGAGTACGCCGAGGGAAACAACGAGACAGCCGAGCCCTGGGTCACGGACCCGCGGGTCCGGGTGGCCTCCGAACCGGCCGGGGACAAGAGCCCCAGGATCGCCACGGTCACCCCGGACGGATTCCGGGACGCGCGTGCCATCGGCGAGCTCTTCCGGGACGGCGTCCCGGTCATCATGAACCTCACGTCCATGGAGCCCTCCGACGCCAAGCGCATCGTGGACTTCGCCGCCGGCCTCACCTTCGGTCTGCGCGGTTCGATCGAGCGCGTCGCGACCCGGGTCTTCCTGCTGAGCCCCGCCGACACCGAGGTCGTCAGCGGCGAGGCCGCGGGCCGCGACACGAACGGCTTCTTCAACCAGAGCTGATGGGCGGGGCCGCTCACCGGAAGGCGTCCAGGCCGGTGAGCGCCTTGCCCAGTACGAGCTGATGCATCTCGACGGTGCCCTCGTAGGTGAGCACCGATTCGAGGTTCGTCGCGTGCCGCATCACCGGGTACTCCAGCGAGATACCGTTCGCGCCGAGGATCGTCCTGCTCGTACGGCAGATCTCGATCGCTTCGCGCACGTTGTTGAGCTTGCCGAAGCTGACCTGCTCGGGCCGCAGGCGCCCCGCGTCCATGCGCCGCCCCAGGTGGTGGGCGAGCAGGATGCCCTTGTGCAGCTCGACCGCCATGTCGGCGAGCTTGGCCTGGGTCAGCTGGAACCCGCCGATCGGCTTTCCGAACTGCTCGCGGGTCTTCGCGTAGTCGACCGCGGCCTCGAAGCTGGCGCGGGCCGCTCCCATCGCGCCCCACACGATTCCGTACCGCGCGTGACTCAGACAGCTCAGCGGTCCCTTGAGTCCGGTGACGTCCGGCAGTACGGCGTCGGCGGGCAGCCGCACCTCGTCCAGGACCAGCTCGCTGGTGACCGAGGCGCGCAGCGACCACTTGTGCTTGATCTCGGGCGCCGAGAAACCGGCGGCGTCGGCCGGGACGACGAAGCCGCGGATGCCGTCGTCCGTCTGCGCCCAGACGACGGCCACCCCCGCCACCGACCCGTTCGTGATCCACATCTTGCGCCCCGTCAGCACCCAGTCGCCGCCGTCCTTCTTGGCGTACGTCCGCATCCCGGCCGGGTCGGAACCATGGTCGGGCTCGGTCAGGCCGAAGCAGCCGATGATCTCGCCCGCGGCCATGCCGGGCAGCCAGCGCCGCTTCTGCTCCTCGGAGCCGAAGCGGTGGATCGCGTACATGGCGAGCGAGCCCTGCACGGAGACCAGCGAGCGGATGCCGGAGTCGGCGGCCTCCAGCTCCAGGCAGGCCAGACCGTACTGGACGGCGGACGCGCCCGCGCAGCCGTAACCCTCCAGGGACATGCCGAGGGCTCCGATCGAGCCGAGCTCGCGGGCCAGTTCGCGGATGCCGGGGAGTTCGCCGCGCTCGTACCAGTCGGCGATGTGCGGCAGGACGCGGTCGGCCGCCCAGGACCGTACGGTCTCGCGGATCGCGAGGTCCTCGGGTGCCAGCAGATCGTCGATGCCGATCGGGTCGGCGGGGTCGAACGGCGGAAGCTTCGAAGTGACGGACATTCCTGGCCCTCCGGCGGCTGCTCGGCTTACGGTGCTGCGCAAAACTAGCAGTGGTAGTTACTGCTCGCCGCCGACGTTACGGGGTCAGCGCGCGGCCCGTCCAGACCCGGCCCGCTCCACCGGCTCCCGGCGCGCCGGGACCTTCACCCGGAGTCCGGGTTCCTGGTGTACGGGCGTCTGGGGACCGGGTACCCGGGTGTCCGGCACCGGACGGTCCGGCCCCTTCTCCGGTTCGCGCGCCCCGCAGTCCATCAGCCGCGGCAGCCTCAGCGCGGCCAGCGCCCCGAGCAGCAGCAGGCCCGCGCTGACGAAGAGCGTCACGTGCAGGCCGTGGACGAAGGCGTGCCGCGCCGTGGAACGCAGTGTCTCACCGGCGGTTCCGCCGAGCTGGGACGCGACCGTGTACGCCTCGCCGAGCGAGTTCGCCGCGCCCGCGCTGTCCGCCGGGGAGACCCCGGGAATCGCGGTGACCCCGGGGGCGTAGGCGGCGTTCATGACACTGCCGAGCAGCGCGATGCCCATGCCGGCGCCGAGCTGGTAGGAGGTCTCGCCGATGGCGGCGGCGCCGCCCGCGTGCTCGGCCGGCGCCTCGCTGAGCATCGACTCGTACGCGCCGAAGAGCGTGGTCTGGAGCCCGAAGCCGAGCAGCACGAAGCCGGCGGTCAGGAGGGCGGGCCGGTCGTGCTGCCCCATCTGGGTCAGTACGAGAACGGCCGCGGCGGTCAGCGCGAAGCCGAACGACACCATGGCGCGCGGGCCGAGGCGCTGGAGGGTGTACGAACCGGTGGCGCCGGCCGCCATCGCGGCGAAGGTCAGCGGCAGCAGCCGCAGCCCGGTCTCCAGCGGGCCCAGCCCGAGCACCAGTTGGAGGTACTGGACGGCTATCAGCTCCAGGCCGACCAGCGCCAGCATCGCCAGGACGATGCATCCGACGGAGGTGGAGAAGGCGGGCCTGGCGAACATCGTCACGTCGACGAGCGGATGCGCCCGTGTCTTCTGCCGCCGCACGAAGAGGACGAGCAGTACGGAGCCGACGAGCAGCGGCAGCAGCGTCCTGACGTCGGCGACGCCCTCGCCGGCGCCCGCCCGCTTCACACCGAGGACCACGCCGAGCACACCGGCCGCCGCCATCAGCGCGCCGAGCACGTCCCAGGGCCCCTGGCCGCTCCCCCGGGATTCGGGCAGCAGCCAGCGGCCGGCCGGCAGGATCAGCGCCATCAGAGGGATGTTGATGAGGAAGACCGAGCCCCACCAGAAGTGCTGGATGAGGAAGCCGCCGAGTACCGGCCCGGTGGCGGCGCCGACGGCCGCGACCGCGGTCCAGATGCCGATGGCGACGGCGCGCTCGCGCCGGTCGGGGAAGGCGTGACGGAGTATCGAGAGCGTCGCGGGCATGATCATCGCGCCGCCGACGCCGAGCAGGGCGCGGGCCGCGACGAGGACGTGCGGGGTGTCGGCGAAGGCGGCGAGCGCGGACGCGGCGCCGAAGAGTCCGTAACCGAGCAGCAGGACGCGGCGGCGCCCGACGCGGTCGCCGAGCGTGCCGAAGAGGATCAGCAGCGAGGCGCAGACCAGCGGATAGGCGTCGACGATCCAGAGCAGTTCCATCGCGCCGGGGCGCAGGTCCTCGGAGACGGCCGGGACGGCGATGTGCAGGATCGTCGCGTCGAGGGCGACCAGCAGGAGACTGGCGCACAGTACGACCAGTACGGCCCAGCGGTTGCCGGAGACGGCCGTCGGGTCCGGCCGATGCCGGGGGGCGTCCGCAGACCGCTGTGTTCCGGCCGTGGTCGTCCCTGACATGTACGTACCTCCCAGTAAAATCCCTCGCGCTCGGCGGACCGGCGGGGACGGCGTGTCCAACGCCTCCGCGGGGCCCGGCATCGACGGGCGAGTGGGCCGTCAGAGTACGCGAGTTCACACCCGTGCCGCGTGGCGCACCTCTCATCAGGGCGGACGGCGCGGTGTGGCGTACACCACGCGGCGGAGCCCGTTCTTGATCTTGATCCCTTCATGAGCGGGCGGGAAATTCCGCGTTGAGTTCCGGTGAACCGAATTCGTCGGCACGCATTCACCCTTACGCGCGAACCTCCGAATGAATAGGACGCAAGGCCGCTCCGCTTTCCTGGGACGGCCGGGATAAACTCCCCGATGAGACGCACCCCACATCACATCGTCATCACAAAGATGCCGGATGGGCCGGGCTTGTCACTCACCCGCTGTAACGTCGATTCAGTGCGTACCGACCGAATCTTTGCCCGGCTGGACCGGGAACCGGAGCCGCCGAAGATAGAGATCCCCGGGATGAGCCGTACCCGCACGATCCTCTTCGGTTCGACGATGGCGTTCTACATCGCCATCGTCTGGGCCGTGCTGATCACGTCCTGGCTGGTGGCCCTCGACTGGAAGGTGATGCTGTTCCGGCCGTACGAGCAATGGCCGGAACTCCATCCCTTCCTCGACTACTTCGTGGTGCTCGGCCAGCGCGGGCCCACCGCCGTGATGGTGGCGGCCTGGCTCGGCTGGCGCTCCTGGCGCCAGCACACGCTGCGCCCGCTGCTGGTACTGGGCGCCGCGCTCCTCCTGCTGAACGTCACGGTGGGCGCGGTCAAGCTCGGCCTCGGCCGTCTCGGCCCGCACTACGCGACGGAGATCGGCTCGGCCGAGATGTTCGCGGGCGGCGATATATTTCCTTCCGGCCACACCGCGAACGCCGTGGTCACCTGGGGCATCCTGGCCTACCTGGCCACCACCCCGCGGGCCCGGCGCCATCTTTCGGTGCTCTCCGCCGTCGTCGCGCTGGGCGTCGGCGCGACCACCGTCTACCTGGGCACCCACTGGCTGAGCGATGTGCTCCTCGGCTGGGCCGCGGGGCTGCTGATCCTGCTGAGCCTGCCCTGGTTCGAGCCGCTGATCGGCCGCACCGAGGCCTGGATCTTCGCGGTGCGCGCGGCCTGGCGCGGCGGACGTCGCAGGCTCGGCGCCGCGCAGCCCGCACCGGCCGGCGGCCGCCTGGCGCCGGCTCCCTTCGCGCACCGGCATCCCGCCGCCCCGAACGAGAAGCCGGCCCGCGAGCCGGTGGGCGCGGGCAGCGGGAGCGGCGGCCGCGCCACGGGCGCCAGGGTCACCGGTCACCTCACGCCACGGCCGCACACGGCCCGTTCGGAGCGGACCCCGGTCACACCGGCCGGCAGCCGCCGCCCGCCGCACGCCGACCGTACGGGCGCGACCCGCCCCGGGACGTCGCCCCGGCCGGTGGCCGGCGGCTGACCCACCGCAGGACCCGCGGGGACGGTACGCACAGCCTCCCCCGCACGCGAAGGCCCCGGACGGCTCCCATGGAGCCGTCCGGGGCCTTCGCCGCGTCCCGGGGCCTTCGCGTGTCTGCGGTCAGCCCTGCCAGCAACGGATGACGGTGTCCTTCTCGACCTCGAAGTTGAGGCGCCCCCCCACGTACTCCATGGTGATGATCGAGCCGGGCGGCAGCGCCCTGACGGTGCTCCAGCCCCGGTCTCGGGCCAGTCGCTCCGCATCGGCCGCGTCGAGGCCGACGTAGGACTCGGGGGCGTCGTCGGGCTGTACGGAAGGGTTCGGTACGGGTGCCATGGAACTCACCGTAGGCCGCCGGAGACGGGGACGGAAGCCCGGGGCGCGAGCTGTGTGTCACCGTCCCAGGTGCCTCAGCGGTCACACTTGTGTCACAGGATCACGACGGGCGTTTGACATGAACTCCTTCACCTGAAAGGACCGCCCGGCGTGTCGGGAGGCGAATTGCGCTCCCCGCGAATGATCACGCAATAACAGGTTCTGAATTCATTCCCGGAACCTCGCGGGCGCCTCCCCCCGCAATTGCGCCCGCGAGTCGTCCGGGGAAAATGACAGTCCGTAGCGAATTCACGGGTCCCGCACAGAATCCGCACCACCCGGTTCGGTCCCCACGACCCCACGGCTCCACGGGTCTCACGACCCCACGGGGGTATCCGGTCCCGCGCCACCCCTGCCGGACCGAGGGCAGTACGAGGGGCACGGGGAGCACGCCGGCCGCACGGTCGTGGGCCGCGGACGTTCACGACGCACGGCGGGAGAGCCGGCGCCGGCGGTCCGTGGGGCTACGGCCGTTCACTCGCGTCCGCGGGCCTCCTGCCCGCCGGTGCGTCCGGGCCCAGAGCGCGCGCGAGGAGGTCACGGGCCGACCTGATCCGCTCGGTGAGCTCCGGCGGCTCGACCACCTCGAAGTCGAAGCCCATGAGCATGATGTGAATGACCAGCACGTCCAGGCTCACCGCCCCGGCCCGCAGCAGGCAGCTGTGCGCGTCGACGGCTTCCAGCACGCCGGCGCTGGGCGAGACCGCTTGCGCCGCCTCCTCCAGCGGCACCCGCAGCCGGACCACCGCCGTAGCGGCGTACACCCCGGTGGACACGCCCTTCGAGACGTACGCCGCGAGGTCCTCGGCCGGGGGGTCGCGCGGCACGAAGCGCGGGCCGTGCGGCGGCGCCGGGGTGATCCGGTCCGCCCGGAACGTACGCCAGTCCGCGCGGTCCAGGTCCCAGGCGACCAGGTACCAGCGGCGCTCGGTGCACACCAGGCGGTGCGGCTCGACGGTTCTGCGCGACACAGTCCCGCCGTGGTCGCGGTACTCGAAGCGCAGCCGCTCGCTGTCCCGGCAGGCGTTGGCCAGCTCCGTCAGCACCGAGGCGTCGACGGTGGACGCCTGCGGGCCGCGCAGCATGGGGACGGTGAAGGCGTTGAGCGCGCCGACGCGGCGGCGCAGCCGGCCGGGCAGCACCTGTTCGAGCTTGGCCAGAGCCCGTACGGACGTCTCGCCGATGCCCTCGATGCCCTGCCCCGCGGCGGTACGCAGACCGACCGCGACGGCCACGGCCTCCTCGTCGTCGAGCAGCAGCGGCGGCAGTTCGGCGCCCGCGCCGAGCTGGTAGCCGCCGCCCGTGCCGGGGCTGGCGTTGACGGGGTAGCCCAGCTCGCGCAGCCGGTCGACGTCGCGGCGCACGGTGCGCGGGGTGACGCCGAGCCGTTCGGCCAGGTCGGGCCCCGTCCATTCCCGGTGGGCCTGGAGCAGCGAGAGCAGGCGCAGCAGACGTGCCGAAGTCTCCAACATGAGGGCGAGTCTGCCAGTGTTCGAGGACAGCTACTGTCCTCGAACACCGGCCGCTCCGCCCCTGCTTCCTCTCACTTCGCGGTGTGCTTCGCGGTGTCGAGACGCACGCTGAGGTCGTTGTCGGCGGTGAAGTACGGGTAGGCCGTGGTCGGCCGGGTCACCCGGGGGCCCTCGACCGGCAGCACCGGGTAGCGGAAGACGGTCTTCTTGTCCCAGACGTCGTCCAGGATGCGCCCGATCCGGATCCCCGGCGAGCCGTCGGCCGGGCACAGCCACAGGTCCCACAGCCGCTGCTCGTCCTCGCGCCCCTCGGCCAGCGGCTCGTACGCCAGCGTGAAGGTGAACATGCCGTCCTCCCCGCCCGTCACCAGCGCCCGGCGCACGTCCTTCTTCGCCCCGCGCAGCCTGGCCTCGACGGCCGCGCCCTCGCCGAGCCCGGCCCCGTACAGCCGTCCTTCCACCGTCATCGCGCCGGGCGCGAAGGTGACGGCCCCCGCCTCGGCGTGCGGCGCGCGCAACCAGCTGCGCACCGCGAGCTTGCCGTCGAGGGTCGGGTACGGGATGCGTACGGCGACCTGGGCGCGCCCGGGGTCGGGGGCGCGGTCGACGAGCGAGCGCAGGTCCCTGCGGCCGGGCTCGATGCGCTGTTCGCCGGTCTCGTCCCCCTGGGTGGTGAAGGCGTCCCAGCGGCCCTCGGCCAGCTCGACCGTGCTGGGCAGCACGGCGCGCAGCCGGCCCGCCCCGGCGGGGGTGAGCGGCAGCCGCATCACGTCCGCGGCCGTCTTCCCGCCGCGCCGCCGCAGTACGAGCACGGCGCCCGGCGACGCGTCGCCCACGATGTCGAAGGTGACGCCGCCCGCGGAGTCCGCGATGCAGTGGGCGCGCGGCGGCTCGGTACGGGTGGGGGTGCTGGTCATGCGGTCTGCCCTTTCCGGAGCGCGGAGGCGGCCTTGTGGCGGAGGGTGTACGCCTTGTCGAGTACCGCCCCCCGGGAGAGGTACAGCGCTTCGTGGACCCGGCTGCGCGAGCGGCCGTGTGCGCCGCGCGAGACCAGTTCGGTGAACAGCGCCTCGTGGCGCTCGGCGATGGACCCCGGGTCGAAGCGGGCCGAGTTCTGGAGCGCGGCCGCTCCCATGGTGCGCCGCAGTTCGTCGTCGTCGATGAGGCCGAGGAGCGCGTCGGCGACCGCGCCGGCGTCACCGACCGGCACCAGCCGTCCGTCGGTCCCGTCGGCGATGATCTCGCGGGGTCCGTGCGGGCAGTCGGTGGAGACGACCGGCAGGCCGGAGCGCATCGCTTCGACGATGGTCATGCCGAAGGACTCGTGGCTGGAGGTGACCGCGGCGATCGAGCCCTTGACCCATTCGGGCTCTATGGGGTTGGCGGATCCCATCAGGAAGACGTGGTTGTAGAGCCCGAGTTCGTTGATGAGGGCGCGCAGCTTGTCCTTCTCGTTGCCGCTCGCGTCGCCGCCGCCGTAGATGCGCAGCCGCCAGTCGGGGCGGGCGGCGACGACCTTCGCGAAGGCCCTGATCAGCAGGTCGTACCGCTTGACCTTGGTGAGCCGGCCGGCCGCGACGACCCACTTGGCACTGGCGTCGGCCGGGGCGACGGTGGGCGCGGGCACACTGTTGGGCACGGCCTCGATGCGTACGCCGGGCAGCTTGAGACGGGTGCGGTAGGCGTGGGCGTCGGCTTCGGTGACGGTGGTGACGGCGTCCAGCAGGCCGTAGCGGTGGCTCAGTTCGCGGCGCAGCCGGTAGCTGTGGCCGTCGAGGGTGAGGTGCTCCTGGCCGACCCGCACGGGACCGCGCCTGGCCTGCCGGGTGATGTGCACGTTGAGTCCGGGGCGGGTGCCGACGACGACGTCCGCCTCCAGGGACTTCAGGTGCGCGGCGATCCGGGCGTCGGTGAGGCGGCTGTACTGCTTGTAGCGGCCGTCACCCTCCGGGAAGACCTTGGCGGGGAGCGCGAACCGCTCGTCGTGGCCGTCGTATCCCTGACTCTTCTTCCGGTGGTCCACCAGGTAGTCCAGCCGTACGCCGGCGGGGGCGCCCAGCACCGGCTCGTCGCGGTGGCGGAAGACCGAGACGATCTCGACGTCGTGGTGCTCGGCCAGCGCCTGGGCGAGGTTGAACGTCGTACGGATCGTGCCGCCGATGCCGTAAGCGTTGTGGAGCAGGAAAGAGATGTGCATACGCCGACGTGACTCCCCGTTTTCCCGCGGACCGTGGTGTGGTCGGTGATCCGCGTGCGTGTCAGAAAATGACTGTAACTGGGCAAAACATGATTGGTCTGGTCCGCGCCAAATCGTTCTAATACGGTTGTGACATCGATAGCGCTGACGGAGCAACCAAACTGCCGTTCCATGCATCGGGCCCGGTGGGAAATCCGGGGCACGGCCGCGCCGAACTCCGCCCCGGTACAGCCGTGTTCGGCGCGGAGGCGTCCGGGCCGCAGTCCGTTCCGCCCCGCCCTCCGCCGGCGGAACGACCAGCACGGCCCCGGTCCCGGGCCGGTCCGGGCCGGGGCCGGCCGCCTTCGCGCCGGGCCGGGCCGGTGGAGCGCCTTCCGTCCCCGGGCGGCGAGCACCTTCCCCGCGGCCTCGATCCGCCGCGCTCCCCCGCGTCGACTGCCGGAACAGCGGTCCCTGTAGCGTCCGTTGCCGGTCCGGCCCGCGGCGCGGTCCCGCAGCCCGTGGCCGACGCCGGCATCGGCGGGCGGCGGCGGAACGGGCGGCTCCGACACGGCCCGCGCGCCCGCCTGAAGGAGGGTCAGGACTGCGGCGGGCGGACCGGCCGGCGACCGCCCGGGGCACCGGCACGTTCGAGCCGCCCGCCCGGCGCTCGTTCCGCGCTCCGCGCCGGTCGGTTCGATTCTGTTCGCCTGTTCGCGTGACTCCGGCCACGACTCGCCCGTTGTCTTCCTTGACGAGCCGGGAACCTCCCGGCACCCGCACCGAGCCCGAGGAGTCCCCCGTGCCGCGCATGCTCGACGTCAGCGACGACGTACGCGCCGAGATCGGCGACGAAGAAGCCGACCGGCTGCTCGCCGGCGAGAACGCCCCGGGCAGCTACGACTGCACCTCCTGCCGCACCCAGGGCGACTCCGACACGGAACGCACCAGCACCGTGCTGTTCGTCGGAGACGAAACCGCTGTGCTCGCGTTCGCCCACGCCACCTGCATCCCCTCGCAGGTCGTCCAGGTGGCCGAGGAGCAGCTCCAGGGGGCCGTACGCAGCATCACGGGCGGCAGCCCCGACCTCCCCGGCGCCCAGCACGCCGGCGCGCCCGACCAGGCCGTGCTCGGGGTCACCAGCGGTCTCGTACTGATCGGCGGCCAGCTGCATCCGGCCCTGGTGGTCGAGCCGACCGGCCCCGTCGCCCGTCCGGGCTCCGACGGCAGCACCGACGAGTTCCTCCCGCTCGTCATCGAGCAGGGGTTCCAGCCGGTCGCCGATCTGACCCAGGTGCCCGCCGCGCTGCCCGGCTGGTCCGTCCTGCTCGCCATGGGCCAGCTGCACGCCGTACTCCAGCCCGGGGCCGGCGGTGGCAGCCCGGTCTCCTGGTGGCAGGCCCACCAGCCGCTCCAGGTCACCGACGGATGGCGGACGGCGGCCAACAAGTCGAGCACCGTCCTCGTCTTCGCCGCGCCCGCCGGTGCCATCGGCCAGCAGCCGCGCGAAGACCTGCTGCGCAACGCGCTGGAGAAGGCAGCGGCCCACGGTGTGCTGGCCGCCGCGGCCATGCCGCTGGCCGGCACCTGACGGGCCGTACGCCCGGACGGCGCGCCCGGCGTGCCCCCGCCGAGCGGGTAACCCCCTGCTCGGCCCGCATCCGACGGGCGCTGGGGTCGTTGGCACGTACGTGCACTCATACGACCCCCCACGCCCCCAGCCGTACCAGAGCCAGATCCCCGCGATGCGCCCTTCGCGGGAATCTCAGACCGACCACTCGCACACCCCGATCTACGACGCGCTCTACTCGGAGTACCGCAGGTCCTTCCGGGCCCTGCCCGGCGACCGCAGCGGCGAGGAGCATCTGGGGTTCACGGCCTTCGGCACCGGGGTGCACCGCAGCCCCGGCCCCACCGGTCGCACCGGCCAGGGAACGCACGGCGGGCGCGGCGGTCCCTGGCAGAGCGCCGGCAACGGCAGCCACCACGGCAGCGGCGACGCCGTCGGCAACAGCCCCCACAGCAACGGGCGGCAGCACACCGGGAACCGATTCCCGGCAGCGCTGCCGCCCGCTCCCCGCAGGGGGCTCTAGACCCGCCGGCAGGTCTCCCGCGTCACTTGTTGCGGCCGCGCTTCTCGCGCACCCGCACCGAGATGTGGATCGGGGTGCCCTCGAAGCCGAACTCCTCGCGCAGCCGGCGCTCGATGAAGCGCCGGTAGCCGGCCTCCAGGAAGCCGGAGGCGAAGAGAACGAACCGCGGCGGCTTGGTCCCTGCCTGCGTCCCGAAGAGGATGCGGGGCTGCTTGCCGCCGCGGACCGGGTGCGGGTGGGAGGCGACGATCTCGCCGAGGAAGGCGTTGAGCCTGCCGGTCGGGATCCGGGTCTCCCAGCCCGCCAGCGCCGTCTCGATCGCCGGGACCAGCTTCTCCATGTGCCGGCCGGTCTGCGCCGACACGTTCACCCGCGGCGCCCACGCGACCTGGGCGAGCTCGGTCTCGATCTCGCGCTCGAGGTAGTAGCGGCGCTCCTCGTCGAGGGTGTCCCACTTGTTGTACGCGATGACCAGCGCGCGGCCCGCTTCGACGGCCATCGTGATGATCCGCTGGTCCTGCACGCTGATGGACTCGCTCGCGTCGATCAGTACGACCGCGACCTCGGCCTTCTCGACGGCGGCGGCGGTACGCAGCGAGGCGTAGTAGTCCGCGCCCTCCTGGAGGTGGACACGGCGGCGGATGCCGGCCGTGTCGATGAACTTCCAGGTGATGCCGCCGAGCTCGATCAGCTCGTCGACCGGGTCGCGGGTGGTGCCGGCCATCTCGTTGACGACGACGCGGTCCTCGTTCGCCACCCGGTTCAGGAGCGAGGACTTGCCGACGTTCGGGCGGCCGATGAGCGCGATGCGGCGCGGGCCGCCGACGGCCTGGCCGAAGGTCTGGGCCGGTGCCTCGGGCAGCGCTTCGAGTACGGCGTCCAGCATGTCGCCGGTGCCGCGGCCGTGCAGCGAGGAGACCGGGTGCGGCATGCCGAGGCCGAGCGACCACAGCGCGGTGGCGTCCGCCTCTCCGCTCTGGCCGTCGACCTTGTTGGCGCAGAGCACGACGGGCTTGCCGGCCCGGCGCAGCAGCTTGACGACGGCCTCGTCGGTGTCGGTGGCGCCGACCGTGGAGTCGACGACGAAGACGACGGCGTCGGCCGCCTCGATCGCGTACTCGGCCTGGGCGGCGACGGACGCGTCGATGCCGAGGACGTCCTGCTCCCAGCCGCCGGTGTCGACGACCTTGAAGCGGCGGCCCGCCCATTCGGCCTCGTAGGTGACACGGTCACGGGTGACGCCGGGCTTGTCCTCGACGACGGCCTCGCGGCGGCCGATGATGCGGTTCACCAAGGTCGACTTGCCGACATTGGGGCGGCCCACGACGGCGAGGACGGGCAGCGGGCCATGACCGGCTTCGCCGATCGCGCCTTCGACCTCTTCGGCGTCGAAGCCTTCCAGCGCGGCGAGCTCCATGAACTCCGCGTACTCGGCATCGCCAAGTGCTCCGTGCTCGTCGCCGGAGTGAATCTGGTCGTTCATGAAGTCCGTTCCTCGTTCATCATCGATGGACCACCGGTCATTCCGCGCGGTCCACTACTCAAGTCTCACTCAGCGCCCGGTGAAACGCCGGGCACTTTCCAGGTGGGCGGTCAGCCGCTCCTGGATCCGTACGGTGGCCTCGTCCAGCGCCTTGCGCGTGCGCCGTCCGCTGCCGTCGCCGGCCTCGAAGGGGTCGCCGAACACGACGTCCACCCGGCTGCGCAGCGGCGGCAGGCCCGGTATCAGCCGGCCGCGGCGGTCCGTGGAGCCGAGCACCGCCACCGGGACGATCGGCGCCCCGCCGCGTACGGCGAAGTACGCGAGCCCGGCACGCAGCGACGCGAAGTCGCCCTCGCCCCTGGTGCCCTCCGGGAAGATTCCCAGCACCCCGCCGTCCGCGAGGACGCCCAGCGCGTTCGAGATCGCCGTGCGGTCGGCGGTCGCACGGTCCACCTTCAGCTGACCGATTCCGCGCAGGAACGGGTCGAGGGGACCGACGAACGCCTCTTTCTTGACCAGGAAGTGCACCGGCCGGGGGGCCGTCCCCATCAGCATGGGCCCGTCGACCATGTGCGAGTGATTCACGGCCAGGATCACCGGACCACTCACGGGCACCCGCCAGGCGCCGAGGACGCGGGGCTTGAACAGCCCGTGCATCAGGCCGATGCCGATGCCCCGTCCGACCGCCGCGCCACGCAGCGTGGGCGCCGTCACTTCGCGGCCCGCTTCCCCTCGACCAGGGTGACGACACACTCGATGACCTGGTCCAGCGTGAGGTCGCTGGTGTCGACCTCGACCGCGTCGTCCGCCTTGGCGAGCGGCGAGGTCTTGCGGCTGGAGTCGGCCGCGTCCCGCTTCAGCAGGGCCTCACGGGTCGCGGACACGTCCGCGCCCTTCAGCTCGCCGCTGCGGCGGGCGGCGCGCGCCTCGGGAGAGGCGGTCAGGAAGATCTTGAGGTCCGCGTCCGGCAGCACGGTCGTACCGATGTCGCGTCCCTCGACGACGATACCGAGTGCGGCGCCCTTCGCGATGGACCGCTGCAGGTCGGTGATCAGGGTGCGCACCTCGGGCACGGCGCTCACGGCGCTCACCTTGGAGGTGACCTCCTGGGTGCGGATCGGCCCGGAGGCGTCGACGCCGTCCACCGTGATGGTCGGAGCGGACGGGTCGGTGCCGGAGACGATCACGGGCTTGCCCGCGGCGTCCGCGATGGCGACGGGGTCCGTGACGTCGATGCCGTTGCTCAGCATCCACCAGGTGATCGCCCGGTACTGGGCACCGGTGTCCAGGTAGCTGAGACCGAGCTTGGCGGCGACGGCCTTGGAGGTGCTGGACTTGCCCGTGCCGGAGGGGCCGTCGATGGCGACAATCACTGCTGCCGGGGCGGTCCGGGCGGCGGTTTCCACGGTGTAGGACACCTTCCTGGTACACGGGCTTGGGCGGGCGGGGACCCGACGGGCCCCACACAAGGTTACCGAGTCCCCGGCCCCGCCCTCGACGCCCCTGCGAAGCCACCGCAAACCGGACACCGCGGCGGTGCGCGAAGGCGCCGCTACTGGCGGATCGACCAGCCCCGCTCGCGCAGTGAGGCGCTCAGCCCGGGTGCGGCCGACGGCTCCACCATCAGCTGCACCAGGCCCGCCTGCTGCCCGGTCGCGTGCTCGATGCGCACGTCCTCGATGTTGACGCCCGCACGCCCCGCGTCCGCGAAGATCCGGGCCAGTTCACCGGGACGGTCGCTGATGAGGACGGCGACGATCTCGTACGCCGCCGGGGCGGCCCCGTGCTTGCCCGGCACGCGCTCGCGGCCCGTGTTGCCGCGCCGCAGGACGTCCTCGATGCCGTCGGCGCCGCCCCTGCGCTTGTCGTCGTCGGCGGACTGGAGGGCCCGCAGCGCCCGGACGGTCTCCTCCAGGTCGGCCGCGACACCGGTGAGCACGTCCGCCACGGGCCCCGGGTTCGCGGAGAGGATCTCGACCCACATCCGGGGGTCGGAGGCGGCGATGCGGGTGACGTCCCTGATGCCCTGACCGCACAGCCGTACCGCCGTCTCGTCCGCGTCCGCCAGCCGCGCCGCGACCATCGACGAGACCAGCTGCGGGGTGTGCGAGACGAGCGCGACCGCGCGGTCGTGGGCGTCGGCGTCCATCACCACGGGCACGGCCCGGCACAGCGCGACCAGCTCCAGCGCGAGGTTGAGGACCTCGGTGTGGGTGTCTCGGGTCGGGGTGAGGACCCAGGGGCGGCCCTCGAAGAGGTCGGCGGTCGCGGCCAGCGGGCCCGAACGCTCCTTGCCGGACATCGGGTGCGTGCCGATGTACGAGGCGAGGTCGCAGCCCAGCGCCTCCAGCTCCCTGCGCGGTCCGCCCTTGACGCTGGCGACGTCGATGTACGCGCGGGCGGCCTGGCGCCGCATGGCGTCGGCCAGCGTCGTGGCCACGTGCGCCGGCGGTACGGCGACGACGGCCAGGTCGACGGGGCCTTCGGGCACCTCGTCGGTGCCGGCGCCGAGCGCGGCGGCGGTGCGGGCCTGCGCCGGGTCGTGGTCGGTGAGGTGGACGGTGACACCGCGCCCGGCGAGGGCGAGGGCCGCCGAGGTGCCGATCAGGCCGGTTCCGATGACGAGGGCGGTTCTCACTGGGCGATGTCCTTGCGGAGGGCGCCTGCGGCGCCGAGGTAGACGTGGGAGACCGACGACTTGGGCAGGTCCGACTCGACGTGCGCGAGGATCCGCACGACGCGCGGCATGGCTCCCGCTATGTCCAGTTCCTGGGCGCAGATCAGCGGTACGTCGACGATGCCGATCTTGCGTGCCGCGGCGGCCGGGAAGTCGCTGTGGAGGTCCGGGGTGGCCGTGAACCAGATGCTGATCAGGTCGTCGGAGGTGAGCCCGTTGCGCTCCAGGACGGCCGAGAGCAGCTCGCCGACCTGCTCGTCCATGTGCCCGGCTTCGTCCCGTTCCAGCTGGACGGCCCCACGCACCGCTCGTACTGCCACGTCGTGCTCCTCGTTCCGTACCTCATGTGCCCTGCTTGATCCAGCGTAGTTGGGCAGGTCCCGGCGGGGCCCGGCGCGTTCCGCAGGTGAGACGCGCGGGTCCGGCCGTGCCCGGCGCCGTCCACGGCCCGCCCGGATTGGGCTGTCGGACGTACAGCGGCCGCGTGATGCGGCATTCGCGCCCGGGATGCTTCTTCTGCGGGGCGATGAGCGCGAAGATGCTGCCCTTCGCGCCGAACCTCCGGTGCGACGGGCAGGAGGAGCACGTGATGGGCAAGGGTACGAGCCGCCGGGCGGTCCTCGCGGCCGGAGCCGCGGCCGCGGGCACCGCGCTGGTGGCGGGTTGCGGCAACGGCGGCGGGGAAGAGACCGGCGACGGCCTGAACGGCGGCGCCGAGGAGACCGAACCGGCACCCTCGGATTCGCCCGCCCCCTCCGGTGGTGCGTCACCCACCGGGGAGGTTCCCGATGGCGGTGCGGCGCTCACCAGGACCTCGGAGATCCCGGTGGGCGGCGGCAAGGTCTTCGCGGGCGAGAAGGTGGTGGTGACCCAGCCGGAGCCGGGCACCTTCATGGCCTTCTCCGCGGTGTGCACGCACCAGGGCTGCACCGTCAGCAGCGTCGAGGACGGCACCATCAACTGCGCCTGCCACGGCAGCAGGTTCCGGGTCGCGGACGCCTCGGTCGCGGGCGGCCCGGCCCGCAAGCCGCTCCCGCCGCGGCAGATCACCGTGGAAAGTGGTTCGATCCGGCTCGCCTGACGCGGCACAATCCGGAGCATGAACCCGCCCGCCGCCCCGCCGACGCCCGAAGACCTCGTACGCCACCACACGGTCTACTCCTGTGTGATGGGCTCGCGCGCCTTCGGCCTGGCGACGGACGGCAGCGACACGGACCGGCGCGGCGTCTTCGTCGCGCCGACGCCGCTGTACTGGCGTTTCGAGAAGCCCCCGACGCACGTCGAGGGTCCGATGGACGAGCAGTTCTCCTGGGAGCTGGAACGCTTCTGCGAGCTGGCCCTGCGCGCCAACCCCAACATCCTGGAGTGCCTGCACTCCCCGCTGGTCGAGCGCGTCGACGCCACCGGCCACGAGCTGGTCGCCCTGCGGGACGCGTTCCTCTCCCGCCGGGCCCACCAGACGTTCGTCCGGTACGCGGCCGGCCAGCGCAGGAAGCTGGAGGCGGACGTACGGCAGCACGGCGCCCCGCGCTGGAAGCACGCCATGCATCTGCTGCGGCTGCTCGGCAGCTGCCGCGATCTGCTGCGCACGGGCGAGCTGGTGATCGACGCCGGCGAGGAGCGCGAGCGGCTGCTGGCGGTCAGGCGGGGCGAGGTGGCGTGGCCGGAGGTCGAGCGCCGGATGGAGCGCCTCGCGGCGGAGGCGGACGCGGCCGGGGCGAAGAGCCCGCTCCCGCCGGAGCCGGACCGCCCCCGCGTGGAGGACTTCCTGCTCCGTGTACGCCGCGCCTCAGCCCGCTGAAAGAGCGGCCGGCGCGCCTCCCCGGCCCGGGGTGTCCTGCGTGTCGCGGGTGAGCCTGGCCCGGACGACGAGGTCGTCCAGCTGCTCGTACGCCGCCGCCTCGGCCGGAAGCCGTGACGCCGCCTGCGCCGCGTCGAGCACGGCGTGGAGGGCGTCGACGTCCTCACGCAGCCGGTCGCGGTCCGGTCCCGGGGCCGCCCCGTGCTCGGCTTCCGCCTTGGCCGCGATCAGTTCCCCCAGGTACGCCGGGGCGTCCACCTGGGCCAGCAGCGTGGGCAGATGGGCCTGCACCTCGCCGCTGCGCATCAGGTGGATGCCGGTGAGCAGCACCCGGAAGGTGTAGAGCAGCGGCTTCAGCTCCCCCGTCCTCTCGAAGAGCCGCCACTGCGTGAGCGCGAACCCGCGGTAGTGATGCGCGTGGTGGCTGGTCAGCACGGACGGCGCGAGCGCCGCCAGCTCCGCGTGCGCGTCGCTCGTGCGCACCACCAGCGGCGAGAGCAGCTGCTCCAGCACATAGCCGTTGCGCCGCAGCATCAGCCGTACGAACTTCCGCAGGTCGTGCGTGACCAGGTCCATCTCCACACCGTCGCGCACCCACATGCGGCTCCGCGTCTCCTCCGGCTCCCCCAGGCCGACGAGGGCCGGCACGGGCAGCAGGTGCGCGCCGCGCAGGTCCACGTCCGAGTCCCGGGACGGGAACCCGTACAGGTGCGCCCCGGAGACGGACGCGAACAGCAGCGGATCGGTCTCGTCCGCGAGGACGGGGGCGAGGTCGGTGTCCGGCAGCCCGGCCTCGCGCAGACGCTTCTCGTACGCACTCATGGATCAAGCGTCCCAGAGCGCTCCCAGGGCCAGCAGTTCCCCCCTGTACTCGATGCGCTCCGCCCACCGCGCGGGCCACGCCTCCGCCCCCAGGTGCGCCCCGGCGAAGGCTCCCGCCAGGCAGGCGATCGAGTCGGAGTCGCCCTGTGTGCACGCCGCCCGCCGCAGCGCGGTGACCGGCTCCCCGGGGAAGAGCAGGAAGCACAGCAGCGCGGTCGCCAGCGCCTCCTCCGCGATCCACCCGTCCCCCGTCGCCAGGCACGGGTCGGTCTCCGGCGACGGCGTGCGCAGCGCCGCGGCCAGTCGTTCCAGTACGGCCAGGCACTCGTCCCAGCCCCGCGCCATGAAGTCCTCGGGCGACGCGTCGTGGGCGTGCGTCCACAGGTCGCCGAGCCAGCGCTCGTGGTAGCGGGTGCGGTTCTCGTACGCGTACGAACGGAGCTGCCCCACCAGTCCCGTCGGCTCCGTGCCCTGCGCCAGCAGGTACACCGCCCGGGCCGTCAGGTCGCTCGCCGCCAGCGCCGTGGGATGCCCGTGCGTGAGCGCGGACTGCAACTGCGCGGCTCCGGCGCGCTGTTCCTCGCTCAGCCCCGGTACGAGACCGACGGGGGCGACCCGCATGTTGGCCCCGCACCCTTTGGAGCCCAGCTGACTGGCCTGCTGCCACGGCCGGTCGCTGTCGAGCAGCCGGCAGGCGACGAGGCAGGTGTTGCCGGGGGCCCGGTTGTTCTCCGGGGAGTGGTACCAGTCGACGAATTCCTCGCGCACCGGCCGCGCCAGTCCCGGCGGCCCGAGCACCCCGCGGTCCATCGCGGTCCGTATCCCCCGCCCGAGCGCGAGCGTCATCTGGGTGTCGTCCGTGACGATCGCGGGCTTCGGCAGTTCCATCTCCCGCCACGGCCCGCACTTCGTGAGAATCGCCGGTACGTCGCTGAACTCGGTGGGGAAGCCGAGGGCGTCCCCGAGCGCGAGCCCGACGAGGGCCCCGGTGGCTGCCTGCTTCATACGGACCGTTCTCCTTCGGATCGACGTTCGGGGCGCAGAAGTGCCGGATGCAGGGTGGTGGCGTTCCCCGCCCGGTAGAGCGCGGCGGGCTTGCCGCGTCCTCCGGTACGCCGGGGCGCCCCCTCCACCGGCTCCACGAAGCCGGGCGAGGCGAGTACCTTGCGCCGGAAGTTGGGCCGGTCCAGTTCGACGTCCCAGACCGTCTCGTACACCTGCTGGAGCTCGCCCAGCGTGAACTCGGGCGGGCAGAAGGCCGTGGCCAGGCAGGTGTACTCGAGCTTGGCGCGGATGCGCTCGCGCGCGTCCGCGATGATCCGCGCGTGGTCGAAGGCCGGCTCCGGCAGAGCGCCCACGGGCGTCCACTGCGCGTGCGCGGCGTCGCCGCCGCCGCGCGGCTCCGGCAGCTCCGGCACGAGGGCGGTGTACGCGACGGAGACGACGCGCATGCGCGGGTCGCGGTCGGGATCGCTGTACGTACGCAGCTGCTCCAGGTGGAGCGCGGCGGCGGACTCCTGCGACAGACCGGTCTCCTCCGCCAGTTCCCGGCGGGCGGCGGCCTCGGCGGACTCCCGGGGCAGTACGAAGCCGCCGGGCAGCGCCCACGCCCCGGCGTACGGGTCCTGGCCGCGCCGGATCAGCAGGACGTGCAGCCGGCTCTCGCGGACGGTGAAGACGGCGAGGTCGACGGTCACGGCGAACGGCTCGAAGGCGTGCGGGTCGTACGGCGGCCGGCTTGCGTCGCTCATCGTTTCTCCGGCAGTGGGTCGGTGAAGCCCCAGTCTTCGGCGAGCAGCGCGTCGACGGCGGCCACAGCGGCCGCGAGCCGCCGCTCGTGCGGTCCGACAAGAGTGACGAAGGGGCGCCCGGTACGGACGAGTTCCTCGCGGAAGCGTCCCGTCATCCAGGGCCGCAGGTGTTCGCCGTCGCGCAGGCCGTCGTCCTCGAAGGGCACGTCCGTGTGGTCGGTGAGCAGCCACAGGTGCTGCCCGCCGCGGGCGGCGATGCGGGCGACGTCGGGGCTGGGGGCGCCGAGGTAGCGCTCGTGCCACACCGTGGTGGCGAAGGCGTCGGTGTCGCAGAACAGCACGGGAGAGCCCGCGCCGGCCGCCTCGTCCTCGGTTTCGCACTGCCGCCGCGCGATCAGCGGGAACTCCTCCGTGCCGAAGACGACGTCCGTCCAGTCGGCTTCAGGACGTTCCGCGCGCAGGGCGGCCAGCTTCTGTTCGCTGTGCTCCCTGCCGTACTCGGGAACGCACCGTGTCCGTTCCCAGACGCCGCCGCGGGCCCGGTAGTGCGCCGTGAGCGCCCGTGCCATGGTCGTGGTCCCCGTCGACTCGGCCCCCAGGACGACGACGCGCCGGGCGAGGGCGGCCCGTACGGGCGCCTCCAGGAAGTCCCAGTGGCGGACGGGGTCCGCGCGTACGGCCGTTCCCGAGACCGGAAAGGCCGTGCGGTCCGGGTCGACGCACACCGCCTCCGCGCCGAAGCGCCGGCCCAGCTCCTCGCCGTACGCCTCCGAGGTGAAGACGGCGTCGACGGCCTCGGGAACGGCGGCCAGGAAGACCGCCATGTGCGCGTCCCACACGGCGGGGTCGGTGATGTCGACCGGGATGTCGTCCAGGGCGCCGACGACAACGGCGTCCGGGTGTACGGCTTTCATCCATGCCACCCTCTCGTCGAGCGGTACGGACTCGACGGAAGACGCGCACACGAGAACGGTGAGCCGTTCGCAGCGTTCCCGCGCGGTGCGCACGAGGTGGTGGTGTCCCGCGTGCGGCGGATAGAACTTCCCGAGCACGAGGCCGTGCTTGTAGTCCGTCATACGGCGGCCTCGGCGAACGGCTCTTCCCGGGAAGCGGCGCCGCGCCGCCAGTTGAGCAGCCCGAGCACGCACAGGGCCATGAAACCGACGTACAGCAGTGAGGTCAGGTACAGCTCCTTGTAGGCGTACAGCGGGACGTACACGACGTCCGCCGCGATCCACAGCCACCACGATTCGAGGCGCTTCCGGCACTGCCCGTACGTCGCCATCAGGGACAGCGCGGTCGTCAGGGCGTCCCAGAAGGGAACGGTCGAATCGGTGGCGCGGTCGAGGAGCAGCGTGAGGAACAGGGTCCCCGCCGCCCCCGCCGCCAGCAGCCAGGTCCACTCGGTACGGCTGGTGCGCCGTACCGGGAGGGACGAGGAGCCTGGTCCACCCCCGTGGGTCCAGGTCCACCAGCCGTAGGCGGCGAGGGCGATGAAGACGACCTGCAGGCCGGCGTCGGCGTACAGGCCCGCCTGGGTGAAGAGGAGGACGAAGAAGATGTTGTTGGCGATGCCGATCGGCCAGTTGGCGATGTGCTGCCGGGCGACGAGCCAGACGCAGAGCGCTCCACTGCCGAACCCGAGTACCTCTGTCCAGCTCACCGGGGTGTCCAGGACGGTCACCAGAGGTCGCTGGAGCGGTTCGAGCATGTCCGCGAGACTCACGCCCGCCTCCTTTATAGTCATCGTGACTATAAAGGCTTGAGGGCCCGCACCACAAGCGGCAAAAGGCCCCGGCCGGTTCCTGTACGTACAGGAACCGGCCGGGGCCTCGAAGCGGAGAGGGCGTCGGTTACAGACCGACTTCCTTCATCAGCATGCCGACCTCGGTGTTGGTGAGGCGGCGCAGCCAGCCGGACTTCTGGTCGCCCAGCGGGATCGGCCCGAAGGAGGTCCGCACGAGCCGCTCGACCGGGAAGCCGGCCTCGGCCAGCATGCGGCGCACGATGTGCTTGCGGCCCTCGTGGAGGGTCACCTCGACCAGGTAGTTCTTGCCGGTGTTCTCGACGACGCGGAAGTGGTCGGCGCGGGCGTACCCGTCCTCCAGCGCGATGCCGTCCTTGAGGCGCTTGCCCAGGTCGCGCGGGAGCGGACCCTGGATGGCGGCGAGGTAGGTCTTCTTCACGCCGTACTTGGGGTGGGTGAGACGGTGGGCCAGCTCGCCGTGGTTGGTGAGCAGGATGATGCCCTCGGTCTCGGTGTCCAGCCGGCCCACGTGGAAGAGACGCGTCTCACGGTTGTTCACGTAGTCGTTGAGGTTCTGACGCCCGTCCGGGTCGCCCATGGTGGCGACGACTCCGGCCGGCTTGTTGAGCGCGAAGAAGAGGTGCGACTGGGTGGCGACCGTCAGGCCGTCGACCTTGACCTCGTCCTTGTGGACGTCGACCCGGCGGCCCTGCTCGGTGACGACCTCGCCGTTGACCTCGACGCGGGCCTGCTCGATGAGCTCCTCGCAGGCACGCCGCGAACCCATGCCGGCGCGGGCGAGGACCTTCTGCAGGCGCTCGCCCTCCTGCTCGGCTCCCGGGAACGTCTTGGGCGTCTTCACCTGGGGCTTGCTGTGCCGCTCGCGGACGCGCTCCTCGAGCTTGGCGTCGAGCTCGCGCGGGCGGGATTCGCGCTGGCCGTGCGGGCCACGGCGCGGAGCCGCGCCCCTGCTGCTCTGCGGGGCCTTGGGGCCGCCCTTGGCGCCACCGCGCGCGGACGCGCCACGGCCACTGCCGGCGGTGCTGCCGCCACGCCCGGCACCCGCACCGCTGCCACCACGTCCGGCACCCGCAGCACTGCCACCACGTCCGGCACCCGCAGCACTGCCACCGCGTCCGGCGCCGCCACCACTGCCGCCACGGGCACCGGGGGCGTCACGGCCGACGTCGTAACGGCGCTCCTCCGGGCGGGGGCGGTCCGGGCGGTCCGGGCGGTCGCCGCGCTTCTGCCTGTCGTCGCGCCCCTTGCCCGCGCCCCGCTGATTCCGGTCGTTGCCGCTTCCGCTGTTCCTGCCGCTGCTGCTTCGCATCAAAATTCCGTCTTGTCGTCTGCGTCGGTGTCCGGGGCGTCCGGATCGAACGACGGCGCACCCTCTAGCGTCTCAGCCTCGATCGCGTCCGCCTCCGGGAGGAATGGCGCGAGCTCCGGGAGCTCGTCCAGGCCACGCAGGCCCATCCGCTCCAGAAAGTAGTTCGTCGTCCTGTACAGGATCGCACCTGTTTCGGGTTCCGTGCCCGCCTCCCCCACCAGGCCGCGCTGGAGGAGGGTGCGCATCACGCCGTCGCAGTTCACGCCGCGTACGGCCGAGACCCGTGACCGGCTCACGGGCTGCCGGTACGCGACGACCGCGAGGGTCTCCAGGGCGGCCTGGGTGAGGCGGGCCTGCCGGCCGTCCAGCAGGAAGCTCTCTACCGCCGCCGCGTACTGGGGCCGCGAGTAGAAGCGCCACCCCCCGGCGACCGGTCTGAGTTCGAATCCGCGCCCCTGTACGGCGTACTCGCCGGCCAGCTCCCGCAGGGCGTCCGCGACGGCTCCGCGGGGCCGCTCCAGGATCTTGGCGAGGTGCTCTTCGGCGGCGGGCTCGTCGGCGACCATGAGGACCGCCTCCAGGGCGGGCTTGAGGCCGAGGTCCGCGACCGCGGGGGACTCGCTCACCGTGTCTCCTCCACCACTTGATCGAATTCGTCCGTGACGACGGGCTGCGCCGTCTCCGTGCCGGTCCACCGCACCCTGAGCTCCCCCAGGGCCTCCTCCTGGTCCATGACGACGGCCTTCTCCCGGTAGAGCTCCAGCAGCGCCAGGAACCGCGCGACCACGGTGAGCGTGTCCGGGGCGTCCTCCGTGAGCGTCCGGAAATCCGCCTCCCCCATCTCCCGCAGCCGCGCGACGACCACCTCGGCCTGCTCCTGCACGGACACGAGGGGCGCGTGGATGTGATCGACGTACACCTGCGGCTCGGCCCTGGGCCGCATCGCCTTCACGGCGAGCCCGGCGAAGCCGTCGGGGCCGATGCTGATGACGACCTCGGGCAGCAGCGCGGCGTGGTGCGGTTCGAGACCGACCGTACGCGGGTACCGCCGGGACTCCGCGTCCAGCCGCTCGCTGAAGATGTCGGCGATCTTCTTGTACGCGCGGTACTGCAGCAGCCGCGCGAACAGCACGTCCCGCGACTCCAGCAGCGCGAGGTCCCCCTCGTCCTCCACCTCGGCGGCGGGCAGCAGCCGCACGGCCTTGAGGTCGAGCAGGGTGGCGGCCACGACGAGGAACTCGGTGGTCTGGTCGAGGTCGCCGTCGGGCCCCATGGCGCGGATGTGCGCCATGAACTCGTCGGTGACCTTCGAGAGGGCGACCTCGGTGATGTCGAGCCTGTGCTTCGCGATGAGCTGGAGCAGCAGGTCGAAGGGCCCCTCGAAGTTCACCAGCCGGACGGTGAACCGCCCGTCCCCCACGACCGGCCCATCGGACGGAGGCGTGCTCCCCGGGGCGCCCGCCCCCGTCTCCGGCGCGTCCGCGGCCTCCGGGGCCGCCTCCGGGGCCGCGGG